>WVXK01000023.1:4826-31767 GCA_011773515.1 Deltaproteobacteria bacterium | reverse complement strand
GAGGAACAGCAACGTGAGACTGCTCCGCGACAATGTTATCGTGTACACGGGGAAAGTATCCTCGCTGAAAAGGTTTAAAGACGACGCGAAGGAAGTTTTGCAGGGGTATGAATGCGGCTTGGGCCTCGAGAATTTCAACGATGTGAAGGTGGGGGATATCATCGAATCTTTCGTTCTGGAAAAGGTAACACCCGTCCTCTGAGGTTGAAAGTGGTAGTCGGTGTTATACATTTCGACATACTCATCAACGGGGCGTTCAATCTGAAAGAGAAGAGGGGCTACGTAAAGAGGCTCGTTTTGAAGATCAGAAACAAATTCAACGTCTCGGCAGCGGAGGTGGGCTACCAGGACCTCTGGCAGAGGACGAAGATCGGAGTCGCCGTTGTTGGAGCGGATACCGCTCTCGTCAACTCCCTGATCGACAAGATAACGGATTTTGTCTACGCGAACGGAGATTTCGAGGTCATCGATAGAGAAATAGAAGTTATAAGCTATTGAGAGGTGGCTGGCTTGCGGTTGGACAGATCGGTCAGGGTTGCGATGCTTTTGAAAGAGGAAATTGCAGGTGTCATAACGCGGAGTATGAAAGACCCGGGCCTGAAGATCGTAACGGTGACCCATGTGAAGATTTCGAAGGATTTAAGAGATGCAGATGTTTACTTTTCAGTCCTGGGGAGCGAAAACGACATAGGAAAGACGGGAGAGATCTTGAGGAGAGCGTCCGGTTTCATCAGAGGAGAGCTTGGGCGAAAATTGAGGATCAAGAGGGTTCCCAGGCTTTCGTTCAAATACGACGATTCCTTCGACAAGGGCATGAAAATAGAGATGTTGATGAGGGAGATCTCGGAAGATGAGTGAGGACCTCGAGAAAATCTGTCAGGTCATAAAGGAATCGAGTTCCTTTTTGCTAACAACCCACATCAATCCCGAAGGCGACGCGATCGGCTCTGAGCTTGCCCTCGCCCTCAGCCTCGAGCAAATGGGAAAAGACGTGTTTGTTCTGAATCAGGACCCTGTTCCCTATTTTTTACGCTTTCTCCCCGGAGTTGAGCGGGTCCAGAACCAGGGCCCGGCGCGGTTATTCGATGTGGGTATACTCCTGGATTGTGGGAGTCCCGAAAGGACCGGCTCGGCAGGGGAGCACCTCTCCTTTTGCGACAGGGTCATGAGTATCGATCACCATGTAATTCAGAGCAGGTTTGGTGACTTTTCCTACATCGACACCCATGCCTCGTCAACAGGGGAGCTCGTGTTCAGGCTTATAAAGCGACTGGGAGTAAATATAGATTCACATATTGCCACCCTGTTGTGGGTTGCGATTGCAACGGATACGGGTTCTTTTCGGTACTCCAACACAACCAGCTCTGCTCTGAAAGTTGCCGCCGAACTGGTAGAGCGGGGAGCGAACCCGATGGCTGTCTCGGAGCAACTCTACGAACACCACCCTCCTAAAAGGTTGGAGCTTCTATCCCGGGTTCTTTCGACACTCGAGATCCTGGAAGATGGGAGGATCGCTTCAATTACCATACTCAAGGAGGACATGGAAATAGTGGGGGCAAGCAATGATTTTCTCGAAGGGTTCATCAATTATCCGCGCTCTCTGGAGGGTGTTGTCGTTGCAGCCTCATTCAGGGAGGAACATGACAGCCTTTACAAGGTATCCCTTCGTGCAAAAGGAAACGCTGACGTTGCGAGAGTGGCGACTTTTTTCAACGGGGGGGGGCATGTCAAAGCTGCGGGGTTCAAGCTCAGCGGCAACCTGGCAAAAGTGAAAAGAGATGTGTACACGAAAATATACGAAATGCTCGATGAGTGTTGCGGCAATGAGTGACGTTTCCGGAGTGGTGAACTATAGCAAGGAAAGGGGACCAACCTCCTTCAGGTCCACCGAAAGGATCAGGAGGCTCTTTGGTGTTCGCAAGGCGGGGCATGGGGGCACGCTGGATCCTGATGCAGAGGGGGTCTTGCCCGTGTTTCTTGGTTCGGCAACGAGGATCAGCTCACTCTTTCTAAAGGGCGAAAAGGAATACCGGGTGTTTTTCAGGCTTGGAATCGGCACGGAAACTTTCGACATGAGGGGGAAGGTAACGGAGAAGATTGATAATTTTTCCCTTGAAAGAAGCGCCTTCACCGATGCCTTAAAATCTTTCGAGGGGAGTTACCTGCAGACGCCGCCCCGGTTTTCCGCTCTCAAGGTGAAGGGCAGGAGGGCTTACGAGCTTGCCAGGAAAGGGGTGGAGTTCGAGCTGAAACCGAGAAAAGTTACGTGCCGGAAAATCGAATGTGTCGGCTATAATGGTATTGAGGCTGAAGTCGTAATCTCCTGCGAAGCCGGCTTCTACATTCGATCCATGGCGAGGGACCTTGCAGACAGAATAGGCATACCGGTTACGGCCAGGAAAATCATAAGGGAAAGATCGGGTTTCTTGAAAATTGATTCTGCCTATCGCATGCAAGATCTTCTCGATATGAAAGATAGGGGCAATCTTCACGAAGCCCTCATCAGCATGGACAATGCGTTGCCCGATATTCCCGGAATTTTTGTAGACGATTTTGGCGAAAAAATGATCATGAAGGGTTCGAGGCCTGAGATGTTCTTATCCGCAGGCTCTCCTCCCGGCAGGTACAAGGTCAAGAACCCGAGGGGGGAGATCATCGCGCTGATCGAAAAGAAAAGAGGGGGTAATCTGCGGTACATGTGTGTCTTTCCCGGGGGATAAATTTCTATCATGGCGGTATCAATTGTGCTATAGATAGAGAGCTTTTCAGCATAAAAGGAGGAAGAGATGGTTTTGAACACGGAGAGAAAAAAGGAAATTATCGAGCAGTTTAAAACTCACGAAACGGATACGGGATCACCGGAAGTCCAGGTAGCTCTCATTACCGAACGAATTAATGAGATTACGGAACATCTGAAGGAGCACAAGAAGGATTTTACATCCCGCAGGGGTCTGTTGAAGCTCGTGAGCCAGAGGAGAAGGCTGCTCGAATATTTAAAGTCTAACGATTCCCGGCGTTACAAGGAATTGATAGAGCGCCTTGGTCTCAGAAAATAAATCAAGTACATAGCAAAAAAGAGGAGAGTATGGTTAAAGAATACGTTACTGAAATAGGAAACAGGGAAATAGTAATCGAAACAGGAAAGCTGGCAAAACTCGCCGGTGGCGCTGTAACCGTCAAGATGGGTGATTCCGTTGTTCTCGCCACGGCATGCATATCGGAGAAACCCCGTGAGGGTGTGGACTTCGTCCCCCTCGTTGTGGATTATCTGGAGAAGACCTTTGCCGCCGGGAAGATACCGGGAGGATTTTTCAAGAGAGAGGGCAGGCCTACGGAGCAGGAGATTCTCGTATCGAGGCTCATAGACAGATCCATCAGGCCCCTTCTTCCCCGTGGTTTTTCCTTCGATGTGCAGGTGATAACCACCGTCCTTTCACTCGATAACGACAACCCCACTGATGTTATGGCTCTCGTCGGGGCATCTGCGGCTCTTTCCTTATCGGAGATCCCCTTTAAAGGGCCGATTGCCGCGGTGAGAGTTGCCATCGTGGACGGGGAGCATGTCATCAACCCCTCTCTCGATGAGCTGTTGAGAAGCTCTCTGAGCATCATGATCGCAGGAGGCAGGGAAGGAATAACCATGGTCGAAGGGGATGCGATGGAGGTCCCCGAGGATGATGTGCTCGACGCGATCATGCATGGCTGGGAGCAGATAAAGAGAATAATAGATCTCCAGGATAATATGGTGCTCGAGGCGGGAACCTCCAAGATCAGCTTCGAAGAGCCGGCCCTTGACGAAGAATCGAAGAGAAAGATCGATTCTTACGCGATTGACTCCTTGGGCTTGGCTTTCAGGCTCCCCGATAAGCGTGAAAGAAGGGAAAGGGTAGCGGCGATCTGGGAGGAAGTGAAAGGATCGTTTTCCGAGAATGACATTCTGGAGAAGGGGGTCGTCATCTCCTCGTACTTCAAAGAGATCGAGAAAAAGCTCGTTCGCGGGATGCTTTTTGAAAGCAAAAAGAGGATTGATGGAAGGACACCTCAGGAGATAAGGGAAATATGGAGTGAGACAAACGTGTTGCCGAGGGCTCACGGCTCAGCAATATTCACCCGGGGGGAGACTCAGGTCCTTGTGGCCACCACTCTCGGAACGGCCGAGGATGAGCAGATCGTCGATGCCCTGACAGGCGAAACGTCAAAGAGGTTTATGCTGCACTACAACTTTCCTCCCTACTCGGTGGGGGAAGTGAGGTTTTTGAGGACTCCAGCGCGGAGGGAGATAGGGCACGGAGTGCTCGCTGAGAAGGCAATTTCGAAGGTACTCCCATCGGAGGAGGAATTTCCCTACACGATCAGGGTGGTGTCAGAGGTACTCGAATCGAACGGGTCATCTTCCATGGCTACCGTGTGTGGCACATCTCTCTCACTTATGGACGCCGGCGTTCCGGTCAAAGCTCCTGTCGGCGGTATCGCCATGGGCCTGATTACCGAGGGCGACGAGACGGTTATCCTCTCGGATATTCTGGGAGACGAGGACCATCTGGGGGATATGGATTTCAAGGTTGCAGGTACCAGCAAGGGAGTGACTGCCATACAGATGGACATCAAAGTCGAGCGGGTAAGCAGGGAGATATTGAGCAGGGCGCTTTCCCAGGCAAGGGAGGGTAGGTTGTTCATCATAGACAGGATGAACAGCGCGTTGGACAAGCCGAGGCCGGAGATTTCAAAATATGCTCCCCGGTTGGAAATCTTAATGGTAAAACCGGAAAAGATACGCGAGATCATCGGGCCACAGGGTAAAGTCATCAGGGGTATTATCGAACAAACGGGTGTTAAAATCGACGTGGAGGACGACGGAACCGTTCGGGTATATGCCGTCGATGAGGAGAGCGTGAAGCAGGCAATGGAGATAATAAAGGAGCTCGTCCAGGAAGCTGAGATCGGAAAGGTCTACAGGGGAAAAGTGAAAAAGATCATGGATTTCGGTGCGTTTGTGGAGATTTTTCCGGGTACGGAAGGCCTCCTCCATATTTCGCAGATTTCACACAGGCGAATTAACGCTGTGTCTGACGTGCTGAGAGAGGGACAGGAGGTCGACGTCAAGGTGCTGGACGTTGACGGAGACGGGAAGATCCGTTTGAACAGGAAAGACCTCATCAAACCTGAAGATGATGCCGGATACGGCCAGCAAAGAACGAGCAGGGGCCCCTCTCACCGCCGGGGGAAAGATGGTCCGAGGAAATAACCCGGTATGTACAGAAAGACCGTACTGAACAACGGTGTGAGGATCATTACCGAAAGCCTTCCCCACGTCTATTCCGTATCTCTCGGCATCTGGGTTGAATCCGGTTCCAGGGAAGAAGATGCCGCGAGGAACGGTATTACCCATTTCATTGAGCACATGCTCTTCAAGGGGACCGAGACCAGGTCCGCCCTCGAAATTGCACGGGAAGTCGAATCGGTCGGGGGCGTAATAAACGCCTACACGAGCAAGGAGTATACATTCTTCTACACAAAGGTGCTGAAGGAGAATCAGCGGCTGGCTTCTGAAATTCTCTGTGACATTTTTCATAACTCCCTTTTTCATGAGGGTGAGGTGGAGAAGGAAAAGGAAGTCGTGTGCCAGGAGATTTTGATGATCGAGGACAACCCCGAGGACCACATACATGACCTCTTGAGCGTCTCCTTCTGGCCCGATAACCCTCTCGGATTTCCGGTTCAGGGAAAGCAGAAAACAGTTCGCTCTCTGAGCGGACAGACCCTGAGAGAGTACTTCGACAACATTTTCAAAAAGCAGGGAATCATTGTCATTGCCGTTGGAAACCTCGATCACGATGAAGTGGTGTCATTCTTCACCCCCCACTTTGACTCTCCTCTCCTGGCAAAGCGTGCAGAAGAAAAAACAAAACCCCGGAAGTCCCGTGGAATTTTCGTCCAGAAAAGGGGTATCGAGCAGGTACACGTGTGTATCGGCATGCCCGGGCCGGGAAAAAAGGACGTGCACCGGTATCCTGCCTTCGTTATGAACTCCATTCTCGGCTCGGGTATGTCGAGCAGACTGTTTCAGGAAGTCCGGGAAAAAAGAGGCCTCGTCTATTCGATATATTCTTCTGTATCCACTTTTGCGGACTCGGGAATGCTGAAAATCTATGCCGGGAC
Organism: Deltaproteobacteria bacterium; assembly: GCA_011773515.1. Lineage (NCBI taxonomy): Bacteria > Pseudomonadati > Myxococcota > Myxococcia > Deltaproteobacteria bacterium. The sequence continues at coordinate 25,608 of WVXK01000023.1, read as the reverse complement.
CACGCCAGATAAGGTGGGAGACCTTATGAAGGTTATCGGTGATGTTTTGAGTGACATGAACAAGGATAGCTTGAGCGATGAAGAGCTTGGCAAAGGCAAAGAGCAGATAAAGGGGAGTCTGCTCATTAATTTCGACTCCACGGACTTCAGGCTCACGAGGCTTGCCTCAAACGAGATGTATTTTGGGACTTACATTTCACCCGAAGAGGTGGCGAAGCAGATAGACGGGGTTACCAAAGATGATGTGTTTGACTTTGCGGATCATGCGCTCGCCAAAGACAGCACTGTCGTAACGGCGATAGGAAACATATCTGAAAAGGATCTCGAGTTGGGGGGATTGATCTGAATATGGAATTCGTGGTCAAGGTCAAGCTCACAGGGACCGATGACCCGCTGTTCGCACCGTCTCGGCAGACCCCCGGATCGGCAGGATGTGACCTCAGGGCATGCATTGACCATGATCTGGTAATTAAACCGTACGGGCGAGCCCTGGTTTCAACGGGCATATCGGTTGCCATTCCTTCCGGATACGAGGCGCAGGTGAGGCCCCGCAGCGGTATTGCATACAGACATGGCGTGACCCTGCTCAATACGCCGGGTACCATAGATTCCGATTATCGTGGGGAGATCAAGGTTATCCTCATCAATCTCGGCGATACCGATTTCGTCGTGAAAAGAGGAGACAGGATAGCGCAAATGATATTCTCCAGGTACGATCAGCTTCCCTTGAAGATCGTAAATGAGCTCGATGAGACGGGCAGGGGTGAGGGTGGTTTCGGGAGCACGGAGAGAGCCTGACAGGGGGGATATATGATCGAAAGATACTCCAGGCGGAACATGGCTTATATCTGGGAACCGGAAAACAAGTTTCGCATATGGTTGAAGATTGAAATTTTTGCTGCCGAGGCGATGTCGAGACGCGGTGTCGTCCCCGTTGATGCTGTGAAGAGGATTAGGAGGAATGCGAACTTCAACATCGACAGAATAGCCGAGATCGAGGAGGTGGTAAAACATGATGTGATAGCATTTCTCCAGTCCGTGGCTGAATATATCGGGAATGATTCGGCATACCTCCATCTCGGTCTCACCTCCTCCGATATCCTCGATACATCCCTTGCCGTGCAGCTGGTGCAGGCCACGGATATTCTGATCGATGACGTGCAGAAGATCATCGATCTCCTCGGGGCGAAGGCGGATGAGTACAGGGGGATACCCATAATGGGGAGGACCCACGGGATTCATGCGGAGCCGGTGACGGTGGGGTTGAAATTTCTCTCCTGGATGGAGGAGATGAAGAGGAATTTAGAAAGGCTGAAAGAAGCGAGGGCCGAAATAGCCCACGGGAAGCTGAGCGGAGCAGTCGGCACCTTTGCCAATGTCGACCCCTACGTCGAGCAATATGTGATGAAAAAGCTCGGACTGAAGGGGGAAACCGTTTCAACGCAGGTCGTCCCGAGAGACAGGCATGCGCGCTATTTCACGACGCTGGCCGTTGTGGGCTCGTCGATAGAGCGGTTCGCCGTTGAGATACGGCATTTGCAGAGAACGGAGCTCAAGGAGTTTGAGGAGTATTTCTCTGAAGGTCAGAAGGGCTCTTCAGCCATGCCCCACAAGAAAAATCCGATCATGACGGAAAACCTGTCGGGATTGGCGCGGTTGCTCAGAAGTTACAGCATGGCGTCTCTGGAGAACGTTGCCCTGTGGCACGAGAGGGATATATCCCATTCATCCGTCGAGAGGGTGATATCTCCCGATGCCACGATCCTGCTTGACTTTATGCTCAACAGGTTTCTCGGGGTACTGGAAACTATCGTTGTAAATCAGGATGCTATCATAGAAAACATGAAAAAGAGCTTTAATCTTTTCTATTCCCAGAGGTTGCTCCTGGATCTGGCCAAAAAAGGCATGGCCAGGGAAAAAGCGTACGAAGTTGTTCAGAAAAGCGCCATGAAAGCGTGGAAAGAAAAAAGAGACTTCCACGCGATAGTAAAGAGGTCGCGGGTTATCAGAAGCGTATTGAGTGACGATGAGATTGATTCTGTTTTCGACATCACATACTATTTCCGAAACATCGATTACATCTATAAAAAAAGCAGGGGACAGGGAGAAAAAAGGGGAAAACGGTGAAGGCACGAGTTTATGTGACTATGAAGAAAGGGGTTCTCGAACCGCAGGGAAGGGCGGTAGCCAGGTCGCTTGGCAGCCTCGGATACGGCGAGGTGAAAGGGGTACGGATAGGCAAGGTTATGGATATAGAGCTGGAGGATGTAACAGAGGAAAGAGCAAGGAAATTGCTGGAGGAAATTTGCCAGAAGCTCCTGGCGAATCCCGTTATCGAGGATTACACCTTCGAAATAATCGATGATCGAAAGGGGTGACAATTTTGCTGGAGAGGGGTAAATGAAAGGAGGGGTGCTCGTTTTTCCGGGATCAAACTGCGATCACGATTGCTACCATGTTTTGAAACACGTCTTCAAGATGGACACGGATTTTGTCTGGCACAAGGAGACGAGCCTCGATCGATATGATCTCGTGGTTGTGCCGGGAGGGTTTACCTACGGTGATTATCTGAGGACGGGAGCCATGGCGAAGCTCTCGCCGGTTATGTCTGCCCTCAAGACATTCGTAAAGAGGGGTGCCCCCGTCATCGGTATTTGCAATGGCTTCCAGATACTGCTGGAGGCGGGGTTGCTCCCCGGCGCAATGATGGCCAACGTTTCTCTGAAGTTTATCTGTGACCATGTCTATCTTCGCACGGAGACACAGGACACGCCCTTCACGTCGAGCCTTCAAAGAGGAAGCGTTCTGAAAATTCCCGTGGCGCACTACCAGGGGAACTATACGGCATCGGCTGAAACTCTTTTGGAGCTCGAAGACAACGATCAGATTGTTTTCAAATACTGTGATGCCGGGGGAAACGTGGTGGAGTCGGCGAACCCGAATGGATCCGTGAAGAATATTGCGGGCATCTGTAACCGTGAGAGAAATGTGGTGGGAATGATGCCCCATCCCGAGAGGTGCTCGGAGCCCGAGCTTGGGTCTGTGGATGGAAGGCACATATTTGAATCCGTCATCGACAGCCTTGCGGGGAAGATGCCATGAAAGAGGTGACAATAACTCCCGAGGTTATCCGGGAGCACAACCTGACGGATGAGGAATACGAAAGAATTCTTGAAATCCTCGGCAGGCCCCCGAACATAACGGAACTGGGGATATTTTCCGTTCTCTGGAGCGAGCACTGCAGCTACAAATCGTCGAAGGTTCACCTGTCGAAATTTCCGACGAAGGGCCCCTACGTGATACAGGGGCCAGGCGAAAATGCGGGCGTGATAGATATTGGGTACGGCCTGACAGCCGTTTTCAAGATGGAGTCCCACAACCACCCGTCTTTCATCGAGCCTTATCAGGGAGCTGCAACGGGAGTTGGCGGTATACTCCGCGATGTCTTCACCATGGGGGCGAGGCCCATAGCCCTGCTCGATTCTCTCCGCTTTGGAAATCCGGAGAATCCCCGGACCCGTTACCTCGTCGAAGGGGTGGTTTCCGGCATCGCGGGATACGGCAATTGCATTGGAATCCCCACGGTGGGGGGTGAGATCTACCTGGACGAGTGCTACGACGGAAATATTCTCGTGAACGTTTTTACCGTGGGAGTAGCGAAAAAGGACAGGATATTCAAAGGAATAGCGGGCGGGGTCGGAAATCCCGTGATCTATGTCGGGGCGAAGACGGGGAGAGACGGCATTCACGGCGCCACCATGGCATCGGAGGAGTTCGACAAAGAATCCGAGGAAAAGCGCCCTACCGTCCAGGTGGGTGATCCTTTTCTGGAGAAACTGCTCCTTGAAGCCTGTCTCGAGGTTATGAAGACCGACTTTATCGTCGGTATTCAGGACATGGGTGCGGCAGGGCTAACGAGCTCATCCTTTGAGATGGCGGGAAGAGCGGGAAGCGGGATCGAAATGAACCTCGATCTCGTCCCTCTCCGCGAAGAAGGCATGGTGCCCTACGAGATCATGCTCTCGGAGTCACAGGAGCGGATGCTTCTCGTTGCCAAAAGGGGCAAAGAGGGAGAAGTTATCGACATATTTAAAAAGTGGGACCTTGATGCTGTCGTCATCGGTGAGGTAACAGATGACGGTATCGTCAGGATTCGCAAAGGCGGCGCCACCGTTGCCGAGCTTCCGGTGAAACCGCTGACTACGGACGCTCCTGTTTATGACAGGCCCCATAAGAAACCTGATTATCAGGAGGAGCTAAACCGTCTGGATATCGAGGCGCTGGATGTTCCCGAAGATCAGGGCTCGGTGCTGAAAATGCTCATCTCCTCGGTCGAGGGATGCGACAGGAGCTGGATATACCGGCAGTACGATCACATGATAAGGACGAATACCGTGATTCTCCCCGGCTCTGATTCGGCTGTTTTGAGGGTGAAGGGAACTACCCTTGGCATAGCGATAAGTGTCGATTGCAACAGCAGGTACTGTTACCTCGACCCCTACCAGGGTGGGGTCATAACGGTGGCGGAGGCAGCGAGAAATGTCGCCGTGTCGGGAGCAAGACCGCTTGCATTGACAGATTGCCTCAATTTCGGGAATCCGGAAAGACCCGAAGTCATGTGGCAGTTCAAAAACAGCGTGGAGGGAATGGCGCATGCCTGCAGCGTTCTCGAGACGCCCGTTGTATCGGGTAACGTAAGCTTTTACAACGAGACTATGGGAAGGGGTATTTTCCCCACGCCCACCGTTGCCATGGTGGGAGTGATCAAGGATTACACCATCGCCCTCGCCCAGTTCTTCAGGCAGGAAGGCCACATTGTTTATCTTGTGGGCCCCGACCAGAAAAAAGCGGATATAGGAGGCTCGCTCTATCTCAAAGAGGTTCACGGGCTCGTTAAGGGTCTGCCCCCGGCAATTGACCTCGACTACGAGAAGAGGCTCCACAGATTTCTCGTGGAGGGGGCGAAGAGGTTTTACTTCGAGTCCGCCCATGATGTTTCCGAAGGAGGGCTGGCGCTGGCACTGGCTGAATGCTGTTTCCCCCCCGCGGAAAGTCCCATGGGCTGCAGGGTTGTCAATCCCTACGGAGACTTGAGGCCCGATACCGCGCTGTTCGGGGAGACCCAGGGCCGTGTTATAATAAGCTTGAAACCTGAAAAAGAGGCCGACTTTGTTACATTTGCAGCGGAATCGGGCGTTCCCGAAGTCAGGATTGGTGAGACCGGTGGGGAGAGATTCGTGATAAAGGGGCATGTTGACATAAGTATCGGTGAAGCATATACCTTATGGAAGGAGTCTTTCAGAAAAAAGATATCCCTCTGAACAAAGGGAGCCCAATGTCTTTTGAATTGCGTGAAGAGTGCGGAATATTTGGCGTTTTTGGCCATCCGGAAGCATCGAACTTGACCTACCTGGGAATGCACGCCCTTCAGCACAGGGGGCAGGAATCGGCGGGCATCGCCTCATCTGACGGGGAGTGCCTTTATTTCCACAAGGAGATGGGCCTCGTAGCAGATGTCTTTGATGAAGAGACGCTCGATAAGCTTCCCGGCCACATGGCGATCGGTCACGTGAGATATTCGACAACGGGAACCTCGGAGCTGAAAAACGCCCAACCCCTCGTGGTAGATTTCGAAAAAGGATCACTCGCCGTTTCCCACAATGGTAACCTGGTCAACGCCCACCTGTTGAGAAGAGACCTGGAGGAGGAGGGGTCAATTTTTCAGTCCTCCATGGATACCGAAGTCATCATGCACCTGATAGCCAAGTCAAAGGAGGATCTGCTCGAAAACAAGATCATCGATGCCCTCATGAAGGTCAGGGGGGCCTATTCTCTCGTTTTTCTCACCAATGACAGGGTTATCGGGGTGAGGGACCCTAACGGATTCAGGCCCCTTGTTCTTGGCAAAGTCAAGGATGGCTGGGTGATCAGTTCTGAGTCCTGCGGGCTCGATCTTATCGAGGGGGAGCTTGTAAGGGATATAGAGCCCGGAGAGATGGTGGTCCTCAGTGAGGGTGGAGTAAGATCGATGAAGCCTTTCCTGCCTGCACCTTCGAGGTTCTGCATTTTTGAATACGTATACTTTGCCAGGCCGGACAGCGTGATCATGGGGACGAGCGTTCTGGGGGTGAGAAAGGAGCTGGGCAGGCAATTGGCGCGGGAGCAGGGTATTGATGCCGATATCGTCATCGCTGTTCCCGACTCGGGCCTTCCTGCCGCCCTCGGGTTTTCCGAGGAAAGCGGAATCCCCTTCAACATTGGATTGATAAGAAATCATTACGTGGGAAGAACCTTTATCGAGCCCCAACAGTCGATTCGTCACTTTGGCGTCAAACTGAAGCTCAATGCGATAAGAGATGTCTTGAGGGGGAAGAGAGTTGTCGTCGTTGACGATTCCATCGTGCGGGGTACGACGGGAAGGAAGATAATCAAAATGATCAGGGCTGCGGGGGCAAAAGAAGTGCACTTTCGAATCAGCTCTCCTCCGACAGTCGATCCCTGTTATTACGGGATCGACACACCGATGAGAAGGGACCTCATTGCGTCAACCCATTCGGTTGAGGAGATCAACCGGTACCTCACCTCCGATACCCTCGGATACCTGACCGTGGAAGGACTTCATCTGTGCTGCCCGGGAAGTGGAAGTGACATTTATTGTGATGCCTGCTTTTCGGGGAGGTACCCCATTACTTTTGATTTTGCCGAACAGGAGCAACTCCACCTCTTCAAAGCTCAGCTCAGCATAAAAATCAAGGCATAGTTGTCCCGGAGGGAGGAAGATGACCAGGAAACGGTTGTTGGAGCTGATACGGGAAAAGGCATACGAAAAGAAAAAGGTGATCCTCTCATCCGGCAGGGAAAGCGACTTTTACGTGGATTGCAGGCAGGTGACCCTGAACAGCGAGGGGGCATACCTCGTTGGAGCCACGATCTACGGCATGCTCAACGAAAAGGGCGAAAAAGTAGATGCCGTTGGCGGGTTGACCCTCGGGGCCGACCCGATCGTTACCTCTGTTGCCGTGATATCCCACATCCGGGGAAACCCGAAACACTCCTTTATTATCCGAAAGGAAGCAAAGAAGCACGGCACGGGTGCCTGGATCGAGGGAACAAGGAATTTGACAGAAGGAATGAAAGTGGCAATACTTGAGGATGTTGTAACCTCAGGGGCGTCAACGCTCAAGGCGATCGACGGGGCAAAATCCATCGGGTTGGACGTTTGCAGGGTAATCTGCCTCGTCGACAGGAATGAGGGAGGGGCCGATGCAATCAGAGATGCCGGCTATGATCTGGAAGCCATTTTTCTGCGGGAAGAAATCGAGGAAAAGCAGTAAGGTCTCTTTTCTGTTCCCTCTCGTTATGATGTTTACCCTCCTTATCGTTGGGTCCTGTGCGCCGAAAAAGATGTCACAGTATGAAAAAACTACCCGTTCGGGAAAATACTCCTCCATATTCGATAGACACACCTCGACGAAGGGTGTGTATCATGGCATCGAGACGAGTTTCATCGTGCACGGCACGATCTTTACCCCGGAGTTCAGGGAGGCATTCCTCTCGGAATATTACAGTGTGTACTACCTCGACGAAGGGAGAAAGGAAGCTATTAGAAAATTCATCGAAGAGGAGTCTGCGGGGAAGGCGAGATTTGTCGTCGCTCTCTACACGAGCAACGACAGGATCAATGATCTTGACGATGCCAAGACTGTCTGGAGCGTGTACCTTGTAACCGGCAAAGAGGAGAAGATCAAACCCTCCAACGTTAAACAGCTGGAATTGAACGAAGAGGAGATCGCCAGATTCTTCCCATTCGGCGACAGGTACTGGTATCGTTACTACGACGTGCGGTTCGATATCGATTCAAAAAACCGGGTCCTGATTGATCTTGCCGACCCTTACATGAAACTGGTTTTCGCGTCCCCGGTGGGCAGGGCAATCCTCGTCTATACACCGTAAAACCGCTCAAACCTCAACACCGTGTCTTTCATCATATTTTCATCGTCCCGGTAGGGGTAATCTATGTTGGAGTGAAGACCTCTGCTCTCTTTTCTCCCGATAGCCGACTGTATGATAAGGTCGGCAACGGTAGCGATGTTCCTGAGTTCGATAAGATCCGTTGAGAGCACAAAATTCCAGTAGTATTCCGATATCTCTTTCTTTATCAGGTCGATTCTCTCCTTTGCCCTGTAGAGTCTCTTGTTCGACCTCACGATGCCGACATAGTTCCACATGAGTCTACGAATCTCGTCCCAGGTGTGAGATATAACGACGAGCTCATCGGGGTCGGTGGCATTTCCCGGATCCCACGCCGGTATCGATATTTCCCCCACCTGATTTCTTCCCAGGTACGATTTATGGCTTTTCTCGTATGCCCTGTTCGAGAAAACCAGGGCTTCAAGGAGAGAATTGCTTGCCAGCCTGTTTGCCCCGTGGAGGCCGGTACAGGCTGTTTCCCCTGCTGCGAAGAGCCGCTTGATCTCCGTTTCACCGTTTTGATCTGTCAGGACACCGCCGCACTGGTAGTGGGCGGCGGGAACGACGGGCAGGGGTTCCTTCGTCATATCGTAGCCGAACTGGAGGCACGTGGCATGGATGTTTGGAAAACGGGTCCGGACAAATTCGGGGGGTTTGAAGGAAATGTCGAGGAGGACGTAGTCTTCGCCCCGCTTCTTCAGTTCGAGGTCGATAGCCCTGGCGACGATATCTCTTGGTGCGAGCTCTGCCATTTCGTGATAATCGGGCATAAATCTCCTGCCGTCTTTTCTCAGCAGAGTGGCGCCTTCGCCTCTCACCGCCTCCGATATCAGAAATGATTTGGCCCGGGGGTGGTAGAGGCACGTGGGGTGAAACTGGACGAACTCCATGTTTGCCACGGCTGCCCCGGCCCGGTATGCCATGGCCACACCGTCACCCGACGCGATATCGGGATTGCTGGTATATAGGTAAACCTTTCCTGAGCCGCCTGTCGCGAGGATGGTAGAGTCTGCTATGAAGGTGTGTATTTTTCCTGTCCTGTTTTCGAGCACATAGGCGCCGATGCACTCATCGGCTTTGTACCGGTCGAAGGATTGGAAGCGGTTCAGGGTTATGAGGTTGATTGCGGTATGGAATTCGAAAATATTGATATTCGGGTTTTCCTGAACCATGCTGACAAGGACGCGCTCAACCTCTCTTCCCGTGAGGTCCAATGCGTGGAAAATCCTCCTGTGTGAGTGGCCACCCTCTTTTCCGAGGTCGAACTCTTCAATATCGGAATTTTCCCTTCTTGAGAATTGAACTCCCCACGAGAGGAGGTCTTTAATCCGGTTCGGCCCATCTCTGATAACGAGCTCGACAACGTTTTTGTGGCAGATACCTGCTCCGGCCGCGAGGGTGTCTTTGATATGATCGTCAAAACTGTCTTCCGCGTCCCAAACAGACGCTATTCCCCCCTGGGCAACATAGGTGCTCGATTCGGTAACTTCCCTCTTTGTGATTATGTTGACGTTACCATGCTTCGATGCCCTGAGGGCGAAACTGAGGCCGGCAACGCCGCTTCCAATTACTAGATAGGATGATCGAAATTCCATCGACCAGCTCCTTTATGGTTTTTCTGATTTCGGTTTATTTGTATACTGTTATGATGATATAGCGTAAAACATTATTGTGGAAATTTAAACCATGATAAATCTGAACCGAACAATGGCTGCGTCGATTATCATCTTCTTTGCCCTCCAGGCTGCTGCGACAGCGGACATATACCGCTATGTTGACGAAAACGGGGACGTTTACTTTGCCGATTACCCGAAAGGCTCGAGCTACGACCTCTACATAGAAACGAGGAAAGAGAAGAGCCTGGGCAGGTCGAGGGAAGCCAGGAACGAATGGATTATACGGTACGTCGAGGAAATAGCAGAGCTGAAGGGCTTGGAGCCGGCGCTCATAAAGGCAGTAATAAAAGTCGAGTCGAATTATGATCATCAGGCGGTTTCTTCCAAGGGGGCAAGGGGGATCATGCAGATTCTCCCGCGATCTTTTCCCGATGAGGACGAGGACAACCTCTTTGATCCATTGAAGAATGTCGAGATCGGGGTGAATCACTTGAAAATGCTTGTCGATAAATTCGGCGGGAACATTTCCCTCGCCCTGGCTGCCTACAATGCCGGCGAGGGGGCGGTCTTGAAGTATGACGGCATCCCCCCCTATCCCGAGACCCAGGCGTACGTCGAGAGGGTGCTCGCGTTTTACAGGAAGTACAAGGAGTAGAAATGGGGGAAGTAAAGAAACTGAACGCAGCAAACCTGCTCTCCCTTTTCAGGATAGTAATCATTCCCATCGTCGTTGTTCTGCTGATAGATCCCGGGAAAAAGGCGAGCATTGCTGCCTCCGCCCTTTTCCTGATAGCCTCTTTGACCGATACGATCGACGGCATCGTCGCCCGCAAAATGGAGCTGGTGACCGACCTGGGAAAGTTTCTCGATCCCCTTGCGGACAAGTTGCTCATCTCTTCCGCTCTCATAATGCTCGTGGCTGCACAACGGATTCCTGCCTGGATTGTAGCCATTATCGTGGCGAGGGAAATAGGCGTGACGGCGCTCCGGGGAATGGCATCGTCGGAAGGGGTGGTAATTGCCGCGTCCATGGTCGGGAAGGTGAAGACGACGCTTCAGGTTGCAGGCACTTTTTGCCTGACTCTGCACTACACTTTTTTCGGGATAGACTTCCATTTTGCAGGAATGATACTGATCGTCGTGGCCCTGGTTCTGACTGCATGGTCAGGCTTGGATTACTTCGTGAAGTTCTTGAGGGAAATATTCTAAAAAACCCATTCCGTTTCCGTCGAAGCGGCTCGACCTTTCCGTTAGGGGAGTTGATCCGATGCCAGGGCATGCTCCCTTTCCCGCGGCCGGGGTGAGGGATCGAGGGGAACCTGTCTATCGTCGTTTCCCGGTTTGGCTCCAAAACTGTTGACATGAGCCCGGCGTTATTGTAATCTCTTTTCTACGCGAATCGAGCGGATTTGCGGGCGTAACTCAGCGGTAGAGTGCAACCTTGCCAAGGTTGACGTCGCGGGTTCAAATCCCGTCGCCCGCTCCAGAGATAAGAATGGGCCAGCTAGGATAAGCTGGCCCATTTCTTTTTACCAGGGCGTTACCCTCTATTTTTCTTCGACGAACTGATCCCGGCGGTTCTTGGCCCATGCCTCTTCGTCGTGACCCGGGTCGGCGGGCCTCTCCTCACCGTAGCTGATCGTTTTGATTCTGCTCCCGTCGACGCCGAGGTCCGTCAGGTAATTTTTGGCTGCCTGCGAGCGCCGCTCACCGAGGGCGAAATTGTACTCGTTTGTTCCCCGTTCGTCGCAGTGTCCTTCGATCAGGATTTTGACGCCTTTGTGCCCCTTCAGGTAGGTTGCCAGCTTTTCCAATACCGGCTTTGCGTCTTCGCGTATGAACGACTTGTCGAAATCAAAATAGATGACGAATTCGGAAAGCACTGCTGCCGCCATGGAGGGAGTGACATTTACCGTTACCGAACTGGTAATCGAGCCTCCCGGTCCGGTCACGCTTATCGTGTAGGTAGTCGTCTGGGGCGGGCACACATCCCTGTTGCCGCTCGTTGCTACGTCCCCGACGGCATTGTCGATTGATGCCTCCGTTGCATCGGTTGAGGTCCAGGAAAGGGTGCTGCAGTTCCCCTTCTCAACCACGGGCGGGTTTGCGGAGAAGGAAACGGTGGGGACCCTTTTCTGCTTTGCATCCCAGCACACCTGGGTACTGGCAAGCAGCTCGTCGGCGGTTTTTTCCGCAGTATTCAACTCCTCTACAGAACCCTCGGCGTATCTCTCGGTGAGTTCGTGCCTGGCGTGGTCAAGTGCCGCAATAGCCTGGGCAAGCTTTTTCGGATCGCATTCCTTGGCTCCCATTTCCCTCGCCTTTGCTATTTTCGCTTCGATCGCGTTAATACGATCTGACTCACTCTTCGTCAACTGGCGCTTGGCACATCCTGATGCGAAAGCGATCGCGACAACAAGAAGAGTGACGGAAAGCAGACTCAACTTTCTCATTTTGCACCTCCTCCCGTTATTTCAAGAGCCTCGGAAGAATATTTCATGGATTCTTCGGCGAATATCTTTGTCTGGGCGTGATCCCCCTCTTCGTTTTCATGCTCTGCCAAAGAGAGATACTCTTCTGCAGCGTAGTACTCAAACGGCGCTTTCTGTTCTGCGCCGGCTGCCTTTGCCTCATCGAAGGATGTCTGCGCTCGATTGACGTATTTGATTGACCCACATCCGGAAATGAGCCCCGTAAAAAGAAGGGCTGAAAGGAAGTAAAATAGTGTCCTCTTCATCGCCCGCCTCCTTGAGTGGTGTAGTTTGACCAGTTAATATCAGGGTTTTAATCAAGCAGGTTATAACTACTATATCGATAATTTATCACGTTTTCTGCAAATCTGATAAAAAACATTCTATTTTTCATGCAAAAAAGGTCGAAAAATACATTAATATGATTCGGGAATTTGAACGAGGTTGCTGATTTTTTCCACAAATGCGGGAAATGTTACCGGAAAAATCGAGATCTATTCGCGACCGGCCTATCTCTTTGATAACCAGACTCTTGCAAGGCCTTCCCTGAATTCCCCCGCGTAATCAAAGAGGGGTTTGATAAGCATCCTTTCACACTTGTCCATGTACCCCCACTTGCCCTGGGCCTCGACGGGTGCGAACCCTTCTGAAAATGAGCCGGCGGAAGTGTATTTCGGGCGTATGAAAAAACTCCCCCCCCTTTCTATGTATCCCCAGCAGTCGTTTTCCTTTACGCACGCCAGCCCTTCGGAAAAATCGAGGGCATCAACGAACCTCGGCCTAATCGGGATATTTCCCGCGGCGTCGACGAACCCCCACTTGGATGATATCTGCACCCGCCCGAAACCTTCCGAGAATCTCCGGGCGTCGCTGAATTTGGGCCTTATGACAATCTTGCCGAGCTTGTTGATATAGCCCCACCTTCCGTTGATCTGCACATTGGAAAGGCCCTCATAAAAGCCCCAGCTGTTGTAAAACTGCATGTACTTGAAGTGGGCGCCCTCGTTGTCGATGTATGCCCAGGCGCCGTCTTGCTTGACGCTTGCCAGCCCCTCCGAAAACCGGCCGGCGAAGTCATAGGTTGGCCTGATAACGATTTTTCCCGTTCTGTCTATGAACCCCCACCTCCCGGAGATCTTCACGCTCGCTTTTCCTTCTGAAAAATCAAGGGCGTCTTCATACGCGGGGGGAATGACCATCACACCGCCACGGTCTATGTAGCCCCATTTACCGGAAACTTTTGCCCTGGCAAGACCCTCAGCAAAGTCCCTCGCGTCGTCATACCGCGGCTGTATGATGATCCTGCCGGAGCAGTTTATAAAACCCCACCGTCCTTCCTGGTTGATCATCTTTGCCCTTTGACCGATTAGGTCATGAAATGTAAGGCACACACGGTTCGTTGCGGTAACAGTTTTTCGGGATCTCCCGGCCCACCTATTTCCCGGAAAAGCGCATCTGCTTATAGATCCGGTGCGTTCTCTTGCCCTCACGTTGTTCTCACTGTACCGAATAATCTCACCCATCAACAATTGTGCCACCCATCGAAGGGGAAGAAAAATTAAAATTATCATTGATAACAGCAAGTTATGGCCTTCAGGCGGAACCTGTCTTTGCTTGCGCGATTACAATTCTGTAGATGCGGTATCAATCATGATATTCTCCGTCCCAAGAGGACTTCCTGGAAGTGTTGGAACTATGCGATGGAAGTGGGGATCCTCGAGAATAGGGTGGTGACAAAAGAGGCGTTGGAGAGGGGGATTTTGTTCCAAAAAGGGGGAATTTCTCCTTCCTTTGGCAAATGAAACTCACTATAGTGATTGGTGTTCCCTCACATCGATGACTTGCGCGAAATACATATATGCGGTTTGTTTTAGATCACAGTGCGATACCATCGCCTCTGTGAATTTTGCGGTGCCTGCGGATTGAACATGAGAAGGCGCACTGTCCTCGTATCTTTGATTCTCGCCATGCATATCGGCCTCCCCCTTCTGGGAGTTGCGTTGGCGGGAAAACCGCTGACGCAGTATCTCGAATTTCCTCCCCTTACCCGCTACGTCGATCACCCCCCTTTCTCCTGGGGCCATTTCATCGTGGGGTTCCTTTTTCTTGTTTCTCTCTCCGTGCCTTTTACACGTCGGGCGCTATATTGTCTGAAAACGAGAGGGGCCAGGCCGCTATCCCATGAAAAGAGGACGTTCCCGTGGTGGGGATGGGCAGCGGTCGCAGGGGGTGCCATATCGTGGGTGCTGGCGTGGAATCGGTTCCCCTGGTTCGAGCCGTTTCAATCCCACACCTTTACGCCCCTCTGGATCTCCTACATCATTGCGGTTAATGCCTATTCCTACAAACGCGGCGGCAAATGCATGCTCGTGTCCGACAGGGGTTATCTCATGCTGCTCTTTCTGGCAAGCACGGTGTTCTGGTGGGTTTTTGAATTCCTGAATCGCTTCGTCCAGAACTGGTATTATCCGGGTGGTGAGGGATTGACCTCTTCTGAGTATGTGCTCTACGCAACAATTTCCTTTTCGACGGTCCTTCCCGCCGTACTCAGCACGAAGGATCTGCTCCTTTCGTTTCCCTTCTTCAGGGAGTGCTACGCCGATTTCATTCCTCTTCGCCCTGCCCATCCGAAGGTGTTCGCTTCCATAACGCTTCTTGCTGCGGCACTGGGACTCGTCTCCCTCGCAACGCACCCGGAACTCACCTACTCGTTTCTGTGGCTTTCCCCGCTGATCGCGGTCGTGTCCTTTCAGGTCGTATTCGGAAAAAGACATGTCCTTTCCGGTATAGCTTCCGGCGACTGGACGCTGGTTATAACCTCGTCCGTTGCGGCCCTTGTATGCGGTTTTTTCTGGGAGATGTGGAATTATTACAGCCTGTCGAAGTGGGTCTATGCCATCCCCTACCTCCATAAATTTCAACTGTTTGAGATGCCCCTCCTGGGCTATGCAGGGTATCTTCCCTTCGGACTCATCTGCCTGGCTGCCGGGGAACTGGTAAGGATCAGAGGGAAAGAGAAATAGGAAGAAACCGGGTTTTGGCCTCCAGACGAATCTAAAGCTTGAAAAGATCGGTTTCCCCGAGCGCTATGGTATAATTTTCAAGATGTAGATCCCACGGGGATTTTCCTTCCCAAAAGGGGTCAGAGCTATCGAGGTGTCCATGAAAAAGTATTTGCCGATCTATCACGCAAAGCCGAGCCCCTGTTACACGTCGGACCACCTCAAAAACCCCGGCTGTCCCGCGAGAAACGATATCCCGCGGTTTCTCTTCGCTATGTCAAATGACGACTTTGAAACGGCATTTCACGTCCTGAAAAAGACCAACCCTTTTTCCGGGGGATGCGGCAGGTTCTGTGACCATCCCTGTGAAACGTCGTGCAACAGGGAGAAGTTTGACACGCCCGTCGATATCATGGCCCTGGAGCGGGTTGCTGCTGATTTCGGTTTCGACAGAGGGATTCTTCCGGAAACGATTCCGGATACAACGGGGAAGCGGGTGGCCGTCGTCGGTGCGGGAGCTGCCGGACTCACGTCGGCTTTTTTCCTGAAAAGGCTCGGCCACTCGGTAACCGTCTTCGAGGCCGAGAGGAAAGCAGGTGGCCTCATGCGGTTCGGCATCCCCCGGTACCGGTATCCCGACGATATCGCATCCTACGAGATCGAGTACATATCAAGAAGCGGTGTCAGGATAGAGCTTTCGTCCAGGATCACGGATTCTGACCTACCCCGGCTGGCTTCCGATTTCGACGCGCTCATCATCGCCACCGGAGCGCTGAAGGAGAGGAATATGGGGATTCCCGGAGATGACCTTCCCGGGATTTGGAAGGGGGTCTCATTTTTAAAGGAGATCAACCTCTCTTCGGAGATGGAATCGGGCAAGATCGAGGAGCTCTCCGGGCGCATCGATACCGGCAGGAGAGTTGCGGTTATCGGCGGGGGGTATACCGCATTCGACGTGGCAAGGAGCGCTGTCCGCCTCGGTTCTGAAGCGACGGTCTACTACAGGAGGACCCCGTCCCAGATGACAGCCCACCCGGGCGAGATCGAGGAGGCGGGAAGCGAGGGCATCGGGTTCGTCTTCCTGTCGATTCCCGTTTCGGTGGAAAAAAACGGGGACGGATCACTCAGGATGACGTTCCAGAGGGCAAAGCTCGGCCCCCCGGACGAGTCGGGAAGAGAGAGGCCGGTCCCCCTCGAGGGACAATACTTTGCCGTTGAGGCAGACAGGATCATAACTGCCATCGGGGAGAGCTCTACCCTCGGGGACCTCGTTCCCGGGGGAAAGCCCGAGGGGAACAGAGTCGCCGGCGACCCGGGAAACCCGACCCTTACCGAAAGATTGTTTTTGTCCGGCGATGTGCGGTCGGGCTTCGCCTCGAACATCGGGATGATCGTTGAGGCAATAGGTTCGGGGCAGGATACGGCAATAGACGTCCACAGGTTTCTGACGGGCCAGCAGCTATCCATCGGATCGGACAGGGAGATAGCATATTACTCCACGATGAAAGTCCGGTACTTCGAGGAACTCTCCAGGGCTCGGCTGACCAGGATACCGCTCGTGGATCGGCATTTAAACTTCAGGGAGACCACGCTGCCCCTCTCGAGGGAGGTGGCCGTTGAAATGGCGAAGCGCTGCTTTTTCTGCGGGATCTGCACCCAGTGCGACTGGTGTTATGACTACGGGAGGGGGGCGATCGCAAAACTGATGGTTCCCTGGAACCCGCACGAGGATGCGCATTTTTTCAAGTTCATCCGGGAACTCGTTACCGACAAGACCAAGGAGGCTGTCTGGGCATGTCCGAGAAACACGATGGACGTCGTCCCGGAAGAGGAAAGGTGGGAGGCGATCATTGAAGACCAGTACATCTGAGGCCAAAGGGCGCGGGGGAAAAGAGCCCCCTGCCGGGCCCCGTGACCTGACGGTTGAGGCTTTTTCGGGCGGCGACAGGGGAATCCCGCACGGGTCATGCGGGCTGCTCGCTGCTGTGGGCAGAATAGAGCTCATGCCCCTTATCAATTCGGCTTCCTGCCTCCAGTACAGGGCGAGGACCGGCGCGGGGATAACGCTGAAAGGAATTTACGAAAACATCAACTTCTTCGTCTTCCACATCATGTACCGGACGGATTCCAAGAGAAGCGAACTCGAGGAGTGGTTTCTCCGGTACGGGCTGCACCTCCTCGAAAGGGAGGAGATGGTGAGGAGGAAGTTCTACTACGAGTACGACATGCCCCTGATGGTCAGGTACATCGTCTCGCCCCCCACCCGTGAGGAGATGCTCGAGCTTGCAAGGCACGACGATCAGAACCGGTTCGTCATAGAGAGGGTCTCCGAGTTCAACACCCTCTTCAAGGACGACGCGCGGATATTTTCCAGCGGGAGGGGGACGGGAACGTTCCTCACCGCCTTCGAACTCTCGGACACGATAAAGATCTTCGAGATAGAGCAATACCAGGACCAGGACATACGCGCCCTTCAGGTGCACATGCGGTGGCCCACGATCACGGGCAGGGGGCTGTGGTGGGGCCCGCAGCCGATAGCCCTCTACAACGTCTCCGGGATCCACAACGGCCACCTCTCTTCGGACAGGGCGAACAGCAGGGCCCTCGAGCAGATAGGCGTGCGGATGCAGGTGGGCACCGATTCGGAAGCAATCTTTCTCGAGGTCGCCCACCTCATATCGGAGGGCTTCTCCCTCAGGGAGATCGAGTGGATCATGGCGCAGAAGTTTCCCGGGGAAGTCATGATGATGGACGAAGGCGAAAAAAAGCGATATCTCGATCTCACCCGGGACCCCGTCTACTCCCAGTTCAAGATGAGCGGCCCCTCTACGGCCATGGTTCTGGTGGATGACATCCTCGTGGGAATAACCGACAGGGACCACCTGAGGCCCTTCGCCGTGGGGGAGAGCGAGGACGTGGTGATCATGGGGAGCGAGGAGAGGGCGATAATATCTGCGGCACACCTGCTGGGCAAGAATGTCGCGCTCAGCACCCCCGAAGCCGGGAAAATAGTCGGATACCGCATAGGAGAGGAGCGGGTGGAGAAACTCGATTATTCGTGGAATAGGGAAGCGTGAAGGATGAAGGAAAAAACGAAGATAATACGGGAGAGCAAGATAGTCTACGACCCCCCACGGGAGCTGGGCATGTACAATTACTCTCCCCGCTACCGGGTGGTCGTCACATCCGAGGATGACGAGCCGGGCCACGGGTGCGTCTTCTGCAGCACCTGCGTTTTCGAGTGTACCCACAACCTGAACAACCCGCAGCTTCCCCACGGCGTGTTCTGGATGGAGGAGATTCCCGTTGACGAGGAGGGCAACCGCATAGAAGAGCCCGAGTCGGGTGTGTACTTCGTGGACAAGATCCTCCACGTAGTCGAGGAGGAGTGCTGTAACTGCAAGAGGTGCGTCAGGTACTGCCCCCAGTATTCCATAAAGGTCTTCGACAACCCCGACTACACCGATATCGGAAACAGGGTCACCGATGCCGAGGTGATCAACCAGAACCTGGCAAGGTCACGGGGGGAGAGCCTTCTCTATTCCTCCCACCTCGGGCCGGTCAGAACGGGCCTGCGGGATTACTGGATGATAGACGCCGCCGAGATTCTGAGCCCCCAGCGGGATCACCGGTTCGAATATGCAGGGAGGCTTGACGACGCGGTCCTGGGAAAGAGGGTGGCAACGTACCCCGTCAGGACGCCCGTTTTCGATTGCAACATGAGCTACGGCTCCAACGCCCACGAGACAGTTCTGGCACGCCTTCTCGCGTCAATCGAGCTCGGCAGGCCCTTCTTCAGCGGGGAAGGGTACATACATCCCGACATGATGAGCGCCGCAAAGCACATCATCCTCCAGTTCGGGTCGGGCGGCCTGGGTCCCTGGATCGACCTGGAGAAGTTTGCCGGATTTTCCATGAAGTACGGCCAGGACGCGAAAAAAGGCAAGGGGGGTCATCTCCCGGCAATAAAAAATGACCTCGAGATCGCCCTGATCAGGTGTGTGGAGGCGCTTCGCCCCATCACCTCACCGAACCCGCAGCACCTGCAGTATTCGATAGAAGAGCTCCCCATGAGGGTTGAAACGCTCCGCGCGCTTCTCGGGGACGAGAAGGTAATCGGGGCAGACGTCTACGGGACGGCCTGGAATTTTCCCGAGATCGTCGTTGCCCTCGCACGAGCCGGGTTCGACTACATGACGATCAAGGGGGCGGACGGCTCGACGGGCGCCGCCCACATGATGGACCTGAAAAACAGGGGCCTCAACATCGTGTATCTCACCCACATCGCGGACATCGCCCTCCGGGAGGCGGGGCTGCGGGAGAGGGTCTCGGTGATAGCCGAGGGGGGAGTCAAAGATGGCTTCGAAGCCATGCTCGTCCTGTTGGCGGGGGCCGATTTTGTCGGCATCGGCATGGCCCAGTTCATCCCCGTGGGATGTACCCTCTGTGAGCGGTGTCACACCGACCAGTGCGCCTGGGGGATCACCACGAGAAAGTACGGCCACAGGATCGACCCCGAGGTGGGCGGGCAGAGAATAGCCCGGATGAACAGGGCCTGGCATTCGGAGATGGAGGGCTTCGCTGCAGGCCTCGGCATGAGCACCCATCAGGATGTGGTGGGCGCCCGGCGGTTCCGGTACCATGGGCCCGATCCCCTGCTGTATGAGAATTTCGGCAAAGGCGAGATCTCGGGGCAGGTCAGGATGCAGCCCCTCTCGAGGGCACAGGCGTTTTACCTGGCTCCGCTGTCCGAAAAGAGGCGCGAAACGAGGGGGTTCATCGAGAAGGTCCTCGAAAATGTCTGTGGTGACGAGCTCTACATAGACGTGGACGTGGTCTGCGGCTCACTTCCCCTGAACCTCGCCATGAAGGAGGCCGCGGAGCGGGGAGTCAAGAAGTATTATCTGAGAGGGGTGTGTGGCCAGAGATACATCGGTGTGGGGGTCAGGGCGGAGGAGATCCACGTGCACGGGCTTTCCGGGAACAACTCCTTTGCCTTCGCCAGAGGTGTAAAGGTATTCACCTATCCTTCCAAGCAGGGCAGCACGTACATTCCCGGAGACGCCCAGGTGGGCGTGGGGAACACAGCGAATCCACGGGAGATAAACATAGCGGGAAGGGTGAACGACCTCTTTGCCTCCTACGCGATATCGGGAAAGTTCAGGGTTGCGAAGGGAGGGGGCGTGAGAAATCTTCTCCTCTTCAAGGCGGGGCTGCCCTCGGTCTGGAAAAAGCAGGCCGGGGAGGAGCACGGGTTTCTGGACGATCACGGGATCAGGGAAGACCTGCTCAGGAGGTACCAGGAGAGAAAGGCGCTTATCCAGAGCCTGGGGTTCGAAGCCTATCTCGAGCGCTTCAGGAGCGAAATCGACGAACGGGTCCCTCCCGTTGGCATCTTCGGGCTCGGGTACGATAAAGGGATGGGTGACTACTTCATGGAGTATGCCCAGGGAGGGCTGGGAATCCTCCTGAACATATTCGATCTCGATTTTCCCGTCGGATACTACGTCTGCTCGGGGCTGTCGGCGGGTGCCGCCTTCATCAGGGGCAGGGTGAGGAAAGAGCAGCTCGGCATCGGTGTCAAGCTCGTGGAATCGGTGAGCACGGAAGGGGAGCGGGAATTTCTGGCAAGGGAGATCCTTGACTTTGTCCGGGTTTTCGAAAAGTCGGGCCTCGAGGAGGAGTACCTGCGGGGCTTTGACCGGTTCGCCGGCATGTTTGT
>WVXK01000023.1:3892-4745 GCA_011773515.1 Deltaproteobacteria bacterium | reverse complement strand
ATGGTAAAATAGAGGGAAAAGACAGGAGAGGGCACCGTGGTCTCGTCAAGAAGGGATAAACTGGTTACTGTGGCGACGTTTACCGATGTCATCGAGGCAAAGATCGTTCAGTCGATGCTCGAGTCAGAGGGCATATACTGCTTCGTGCAGGATGAAAATATCGTCGGCATCAACTGGCTCTATTCCGCGGCGGTGGGCGGGGTGAAACTCAAGGTGAGGGAATCGGACAGGGATGAGGCTGCGATGCTTCTGTCGGGGGACGTGAGGATCGAGGAGGTGCCGCAATTTACCCCCGTCGAAAGGGGAGAGAGCGAAGACAGGGGGAGGTGTCCCGCATGCGGCTCGGAGGACCTGTTCAGGGAGCATGTCTCCAAGCGCGCTTTTTTCCTCTCCTGGATTCTTCTCGGATTTCCCGTTCCATTTTTCAAAACCACCTATAGATGCCTGCGTTGCCGGCGGACCTGGAAAAAGGGGATGGAGGCAGGGTGATGATCCCCCGGCCGAGCCTTGTCAGCCCAGCGCGGATATTTTTTCCCCGAGCTTCTTTGTAAAGAGGGGGTAGATCTTTGCCGCCTCCCCGATCGCCTCGTTTCTGATGACCCGTATCGTCTCCTCGTCCGGAAGGGGAGACGGCGTGCATACGGCTGCCTGAACGATTTCAAAACCGGTGTTTTCCCTCACTTCCTCCAAGGTAACACCCGGGTGGATTGAGGCCACCTCAAGCCTTTTCTCCCCCCCGCTGTAGGAAAACACACAGAGGGGGGTTATGACCCGGGTCACGCTCCCCCTTCTCCAGGGGTAGGCGTCGTCTCCCCGCGAGGTGACGAAGTCGAGCTCGTTGACGAAGTTTTTC
>WVXK01000023.1:0-3735 GCA_011773515.1 Deltaproteobacteria bacterium | reverse complement strand
CGCGCGTGGGTCTTTTGCGCAAGGAGCGCGCCGATGAGGGGAACGGGTGAAAGGGTCCCCACGCCGGTCAGCTCGTTGCTTCGAACCTCCCGGGAAATGAGGAAGGACAGGTACTCCTCCACCGTTATGATCGTTTCAGGGAAGGGCATTTTCAAAAAATAGTTCCGCAACCCCTGCCGCGTACTCTTCCTCGCTCATGCCGAACACGTAGGTGGCCAGGTAGCCGTGAAACTTCTCTTCGCTCTTTGCCCGGTCAACGTAAAGCTTTACGTGATCCCCGTCGACCGGGTATGTGCCCGGGCAGGACGTGGGATGGGCCCCCAGGGGCCGGTGAACGACGAGGTCGACGTGGAGGGCAGAGAGAAATGTCTGTCCCATTCTGGCGACCAGATCCTTTTCGTCGACGATACGTTCAACGGAAGCGATCGTCGTGCGGGCCGAAAGGGCGGCGAGCCGGTTGGCCTCCGATCCCGGGATGACCAGGTTGCCGAGGGGGTCGCTCAATATCGCGTGCAGTATGCAGATATCGGGGGTAATCGATGGGACGACGAAAATCTCCCTCCCGGAATAGGGGTCCGTTACCTTGAGGAAATCTTTCCTCACCCGCTCGTAGTCGGTTCCGTGGACGCCGTGCACGGGCATGAAGGGAAGGCCCATGGCCCCAGCCTGGAGCCCCGCGAGTATGCCCGGTCACGTGTGCTCCTTCAGTTTGATCAGGCCCTTTTCCGAGGCGCGACGGAAGTTCGGCGCGAGCCCGTACTCGCCCATGGAGATCTGCGGGAACTCGAGCGACCTGACCGCATTCGCCCCGATCAGCATATCGATGTTGATGCCCCCGATCGGGGAGACAAAAAGGTCGAGGTCCTTCTTCCGCGCCCGTATCATTTCCCTGATCAGGGCCATGGGCGAGTTTGCCATAGATCCGGCGATGACGACGCTCGCTCCATCGTCGATCCGGGCAACTGCATCCTTAAGAGAGGTAAACTCTGCCTTCGCGAAACTCACGTTTTCCTCCTAAAAGAGACATTGTAACAGAAAATAATGGCGAGGGAGCAGAGAGTCCGGACTGTCCCCGGCGTGGGTGCGGCCAGGATAAGGTTGGGCCAGGCAAAACTCTCACAAAGCACGCGGGTAATTACCGGCTTGTTTCTTTCACACCTGCGGTATCTCACGGAAACTGCTGTGGAGGTGATGGCGGTGAATTTTAAGCCGGGGGCGCGCCGGGCAGAAGCGCATCGGGCTCTGGTGTGCTTTCCGTCACTGCCCGCTCAAAGGAGCGGCGGTTATGATAACCAGGACCCTGCGGTTGCGCTCCCTCCCTTCTTTCGTTTTGTTGTCGGCGACAGGCCTGGTTTCACCGAAGCCGACGGCTTTGATACGGGACGGGTCTATCTCGAATCTCTCGACGAGGTAGTTTTTCACGCTGTCGGCTCTCTTCTGCGATATGGCGAGGTTGTATTCGGCGCGGCCCGTGCTGTCCGTGTGGCCCTCGATGACCGCGGCAGTCTCGGGGTATTTCTTCATGAAGTCGGCTGCTTTTTCAAGCAGCGGGCCATACGTATCTTTGACCTCCGCGCTGTTTTTGTCGAACTCCACGTTCAGCGTCATCGACACTTCCTTCTTTTCCGGCACGACACAGCCCGTTTCGTCGACTTTTTCTCCGGCAGCCGTTTCCGGGCAGCTGTCGAGGTAGTCGGCGACGCCGTCATTGTCGCTGTCGGTGGGACAGCCCTTCGCGTCGACGGGGGCGCCGGAGGGAGTGCCCGGGCACAGGTCCTCCGAATCGCTGATGCCGTCCATGTCGCTGTCCTTTGGCGGTTCTTTCGCCTTGCCGAACTGATACGTGACCCCCAGGGTAAAGGCGAAGTTGTTCAGGGCGTCGCTGTAGGCGATGATGTGCCGGATGTCGCCCCGTATGGCGATGTTTTCCCCTACGAAGAATTTTGCCCCGGCACCGTAATTGAAGAGGAACCCGGAGCTGCTCCCCGCGCCTTCGAACTGAATGTCGATGCCGCCGATTCCCGCCGCGACGAAGGGGACGAATTTTTCCTCGGGGCGAAAGTGGTAGAGGCCCTCGGCGTGGTAGAGGTAGCCCTCGGCATTGACATCGACGAAGTCGAACTCCGTGTCAACGTAGTCGAAGGATAGCTCCCCGCCCCAGTGACGGTCGAAGTTGTATCCCAGCCGGAGCCCGAAGAGGGTTCCGTCCTCGAGCCTCTGCTCGCTGTCGAAGGTGTAAATCCCGACAAGGGGGGAGACGGTAAAAGTGCCGGGTTTGACCTCGGCGCCCGCCCAAGACCCCCACAAGGCAAGGATTGCAGCAGCCATGATCGATATGCCAACCTTGTTCCTGTCCACCAATAACCACCAGTGATTTTGCCAATGTAAAAATTGAGGGCAAAAAAATATGTTTAAGCTTTTAACACGGCAAGAGATGAGTTGTCAATGATGCTCGTCTCGAGGGTAAGACCCGGAAGGCGGATCGCATTTCCGCCTTCCGGGTCGGGTATCAATAGCTTTTTAGGGAAGAACCCCCAGTATGGTGATGCCGGCTGGGCCGCTGCCGGCGGAAACTGTCGTTCGTCCCGAGAGAGAACCGTCTGCTGCATTGATGACGAAAGAATCCACGGTCCCGTCAACGAAGTTGGTCGCGAAGGCGAAGTTCCCATTGGAATCAACCGTCACCGTATACGACCTGTCGTCGTTGTTCGGTGGATTGGCTGCGGCCGATGTGGGAAATGGGGACCCGGGAACCGTTGATGGGCTGATGAGGTCCCCCGGTGTGCCACCGGTGCTCCCATCATCAATCGCAAATGCATCAATGTTTGCAGTTCTCTCGTTCAGCGCGTAGACAAATCCTCCATTGGGATGTGTTGCCACCGAGCGCGTCCTTTCTCCCGTGTCCGTATCGGAGATCCAGATGAGGGAACCTGTATCACCGCCCATGGTTCCATCATCTATCTGGAATGCCGTTATACTGCCTGTATTACTTGCCGGGTCGTAATTTGCCGTGTAGAGGTATTGGCCCGTGGGATCGATAGCAAGGCCGCGTGGTCTTTTACCAGTTGGAAATATGCTGCTATATGGTGAAGGATTTGCCCCTAAGATAGGCGCAAGTGATCCGCCTGGATTGATGATGAATCCGGAGAAATTGTTGTCACCCTCGTTGGCAACGTAGAGAAAATCGGCCGTCGGGTGGGGTGCGACGAATCGGGCCTGCGTTCCCGAAGCGACTGGGTTTCCTATAGGTGTGAGTTCCCCAGTCGACTGGTTGATCGAGTAGGCTGAGACAGTACCGTCCCCGATGTTCGCCACGTACAGGAATGAGCCCGTCCGGTCGACGGCCACGGAGAAGGGCTGGGCATTGGCGGCTGCAATTTCCGCCTCTATCAGAGAGAGCCCGCCGGTGGAGGAATCAATCGCAAGGGCGGAAACGGTGTCGTTGTCGGCATTTGCCACGTAGAGGAACTCACCCGACGGGTGAGCGGCGACCGCAAATGAACCCGGCGCTGCATCGATGAGGAACGTGGAGCCCGGATCCGGGGAAAGCGCTCCGGTTGAGGGGTCGACGTTGTAAATCGATATGTTCCCGGACGTTCTGTTTGCCACGAAGGCGAAGCGGTCATTGTCGGTGATTGTTGCTGTTACATTGTTTGCGTTGAAATTGTCGTAGATCGGATCCGCACTCGCGGCCGTGTGGGTTATGGTCGATGTGTGGGTGCCTTCAACGGCTGA
>WVXK01000022.1:1793-1915 GCA_011773515.1 Deltaproteobacteria bacterium | reverse complement strand
TCCCTTTCCATGGCGTCCCTCAGGGCGCGGACGAGGTCGGGCGGCGCGCTGACCGGCTCCCCCTCTTCCTCGCCCCTGTCGTCTCCCCCGTTGCTGATGCAGATCGCCGGCCGCGGGGTCCC
>WVXK01000022.1:0-1670 GCA_011773515.1 Deltaproteobacteria bacterium | reverse complement strand
GGTGGTATTTTTTCACGAGCAGGTCCGCGAGCTGTAAAGAGAGGCCTTCCGGGTCGTCCCACACCGGGATGCCGCCGGCGGTTACCGTCTTGACGACACCGTCGGGGTTTTCGGGAGGGCGGTCGCCGGGGGAGCGGTTCATGTCCAGTGCTGCCCGGGCTATGTCCGTGTCCACGTACGAGGCCACATGGGCAAAGAGGTCGTAGAGCTGCCGGGCCCAGGTGTCGCCGTCGATAAGTATCTCGCCGATGCCAAGACGCATGAGGTGCCTGGCCTCGAATGGTACCGCCGTTCCCCCGTGGGGGACGGAGATCACCACCGGCAGCCGGGGACGTTTCGACACCGCCTCAGTCTCCCGCCAGGAAAAGGGCCAGAAGAAGCGAGCGCTGGAGCAGCTCGCCCCGGTGGATCGATTCGAAGGGGGTGAACATGTTCCTGCTCGCNNGCAAAAGGCTCGAGTCCTCATCGAAGGGAAGCTGCCACTCCTCGCATATCTTCTTGAGCCGCGAGATGAGGGGCTCGTTCTTCTTCTCTCGTAAAAGGGGCGGGCGGTCGGAAACGGTTTCCAGGCGCACCCTGACGCCCTTCGAGCGCGCCGTCAGCAATTTGCGGAGGCCGTTTTCCGCCTGGTCTGCGTGCTTCGGGTTCAGGTAGGTGATGCTCACCGTTGCGAGGATCCGGTGGGGAAGGAGCGCCCCGAACCTGTCGGTGTGAATGTCCTGGACGGAGACGGTGACTTTCTGTCCCTGCCGGGAGAGGCCCTGTACGTCACCGGCCTTCTTGATGAACCAGGTGAGCGCCTCCACCTCGCTGCCGCGGTGGCCTATCCTGAGGGGCTTGCCGTCCACGATGACGCTGAGCTTCCTGATGCCCCGCCGCTGGGTGATGGCCTTTCCCACCCGGTTCCCCGGGCGCAGGACGATCACCTGGTGCGCGTTCCTGGCGAGATCCTTTAAGACGTGGCGGCTCTGCCGCATCGCCTCACCCTCGTCGGCGTAGGCGAATACGCCCAGCCTGGTGGACTTGAGCTTTTTCACCGAACGCAGGGCCTCGAAGGCGCTGAGCATGCAGACGATGCCGGCACGGGAGAGGGCGATCCCCTCGCCGTAGAGCCACTCGGGTTCGCGCCGGAACTTCTGGGGATAGCCGCCCGTGACCTGGGGAACGTCAAGGGCGACCACCAGGAGGGTGCCCCGTGAGAGGCCCGCGGCAGTCTGAAAGGCCCAGGTGGAGCCGCCGGCCGCGTGTTCCCCGACGGGAGTGAGCCCGAGGGCTCTCAGACGCTCCTCGAGCGCCCTTCCCGCCTCGCTGATACCGGCGATGTCCCCCGTCATGCTCTGCATCTCCGTCCAGACCCGTAATTTTTCCTCGAGGCGGTCCCTGTTGTGGGTCAGGTAGGTGAAGATGGTCTGCTCCTTCGTGCCGCTTCTCTTGCTCACGTGGCTCGTGAAGCCGGGGCCGAAGTAGCGCTTTCCCGCAATCTCCACCAGCCGGTTGGCCAGGGCGTTGTAGTCGATGCCGATCTTGCCCGCGGCGAAGACGAAGGAGCCCCCCGGTCCCAGGCTCGCCATCGAGTTGACCTCCAGGATGTAGAAGTTTCCCTTCCTGTCCCGGCGGAAGTCGACCCGGGCGCTGTCGAAACAGCCCAGGGCCTTGAACGTGTCGATGGC
>WVXK01000021.1 GCA_011773515.1 Deltaproteobacteria bacterium | reverse complement strand
GGGAGACAACAGAAACCCGTTCATCGGCTCTTCGGACGGAACAGCCAACAATGAGGGCTTCGGATGTGTTGGATGTCACGGAAGGATAGAAGACGCGGGAAATGACGGCCTATCAGCAGGTCTCGGTGCGGGTCTTCGCCAGCACCACCATCGATCAGAGATATCGACATGCGCTTTTTGCCACAGCGATGCCGATCCTGCGAATTACACTCCTTTTGGCGAGGCTACTCCACCACCTTATTATGGTACGGTTGATACAAATGCTGATATGCCCTGTAATCCAACCGATAATCCCAGCGAAAACTGGACGATTGGCGATAACATGGGTTTGGACAACGACGGGAACAACCTCTACGATAATAATGATCTCGACTGTTCGACTTGTATAGACAACGACGGTGATGGAGTATGCATTGAAGAGGATAACTGCCCGGACACTTACAACGCTGGCCAGGCAGATTCAGATGGCGACGGCTTGGGCGATGCCTGCGACACATGCCTGAACGATCCCAACAATGACGCCGATAATGACGGCGTCTGCGGAGATGTGGACAACTGCCCCGATGTGGCAAATCCCGATCAGGCTGACGCAGACGGCGACGGAATCGGCGATGCCTGCGATTCTTTGAACGACAGAGACGGGGACGGAGTGGCCGACGCTGATGACAACTGCCCCGATGTGGCAAATCCCGATCAGGCTGACGCAGACGGCGACGGAATCGGCGATGTCTGCAACCCCGGTACCGGCGGTGGGCCGCCATACGGTCACACCGACGAGGAGCATGGCGTCTTCCACATGCCCGGCAAGGATAAACCCTTCAGCAACGAGTGCACGTCCTGTCACGGCAGCGAGCTTAATGGGCCTGACTCCGGTGGATTTGCCCCGTCGTGCTTCTCGTGCCACGGCAACGAGTGGGAAGAGGAAGGCGGCGGCGAATGCCGGGGAGACGATTGCGATGATGAACCTGATGACGATGAATGCCGCGGAGACGATTGCGATGACGAACCTCATGGTGAAGCCGATGTTTCCTTGAGCAGGATATACGCGCCCAAAAAGGTCGAGCTCGAGATGGAAACAAAGACCAAGAGAGTCGTGGTTGTCGCAAATGCGGACACAAAAGTTCAGAATGCCACGATTACTTTAAGCTTGAATCCGCCGAGCGATTCCGTTTCCGTCACCATCGATCCTGCAAGTATCACAAAGCAGATAAGGCTGGGTGACGGCGGTCAGAAGATAACCTTCATGGCTGATATCACGTGCAACGAATCCGGGGAAACGTGGAATCTAACGTGGGAAGCAATAATCGATGCCCTGGAAAACAGAGAAGAAACGAATAACACTATTACCGGATCCACGAAGGTAATCTGCGAATGATCGCTGGCGAAACGAACCGGTAAAGGAGGGGGAAACCCCTCCTTTTTTTATCAATATAAGTCTCGCGATCACCAATCCGAATTTCGCAAAACACCCTTAAATGCATTATTGTTAATAATTATCAAAAAAGAAATTAAACACACCATAAGGCCATTTTTATTACAGTTGTGTAATAAACCTGTCCCTCCCAGAAAGCGAAATCCTTTCAGTATCATGAGGTTACAAAATAAATCTCATTGGCACGCATGTTGCTTTTGTAAGAATAGTTATCATTTATACGCTGTTCGAGGATGAGAAGGGGCTGTGGTAACAGGTGAAGCCAACCGGTTGATATCCGGCAGAATTCGATTCGCTCACAATATTCAAAGTGTCACCACGAAAAAGAGAAGGAGGGTTATGTATGATGAGAAAATCTCTGAACGTAGGGCTGGGCGTATTTTTTGCCCTCATATGTATGACCGGAACCAGCGACGGATTTCCTGGTTTTGATTCTTCAATCAACCAGGATTGTGGGACCACCATAATTACCATTGGAGACTGTGGTTTTTGCCACGAAAATCCAAATGGTGGAGGACCCCGTAAAGAAGGATGTGACACCAGCAATGCGAGCGCTTTCTGCGGAACTTCGGCTACCTGCGGCGTTCAGGCCTGTACTCCCAGTACCGAAGTCTGTGACGGACAGGACAACGACTGCGACGGGCAGGTGGATGAAGGACTACTCAATGCCTGCGGTGAGTGTGGACCGGCGCCAGCAGAAATTTGTGACGGTATCGATAACGACTGTGATGGTTCTGTTGATGAGGGTGTAACAAACGCATGTGGTACCTGTGGACCGGCGCCAGCAGAAATTTGTGACGGTATCGATAACGACTGTGATGGACAGGTGGATGAAGGGCTACTCAACGCTTGCGGTGAGTGCGGTCCTGTTCCGGCAGAGATCTGCGGTGACAACACCGACAACAACTGTGACGGAACGGTCGATGAAGGCTGCGCACCCACCTGTGAACCCACTACCGAAGTCTGTGACGGCATTGACAACGACTGCGACGGACAGGTGGATGAAGGGCTACTCAACGCTTGCGGTGAGTGCGGTCCTGTTCCGGCAGAAATCTGCGGTGACAACACCGACAACAACTGTGACGGAACGGTCGATGAAGGCTGCGCACCCACCTGTGAACCCACTACCGAAGTCTGTGACGGTATTGACAACAATTGTGACGGACAGGTGGATGAAGGAGTGCTGAACGCATGCGGCGAATGCGGTCCTGTTCCGGCAGAGATCTGTGGTGACGGGATCGATCAGGATTGCAGCGGTGCCGATATGCCCTGCAACAACCCCGGACCAGAAACCAACTGTTCAGACGGTCTGGACAACGACAACGACGGCCTGATCGATTGTGCTGATACTGATTGCAGTGCCTCCAATTTCGAGTGCGGACCCAGAGGTGGCCCGCCATCCACGCATACAGACGAGGAAGACGGCTTCCTGCATGCGCCCGGAAAGGACGAACCTTACAGCAACGGCTGCACCCTCTGTCACGGCGGCGATCTGATGGGGAACGAAGACTTAAGAACACCCTCCTGCTTCTCCTGCCACGACAGGGAGTGGCATGAGGACCCGATCCCGGAGAACTGCACCGACGGCGTCGACAACGACTTCGATGGAGCCATCGACTGCGCGGACAGCGACTGCGCTACCGACGAAGCATGTGCCCAGCCCGATCCGGAAGTGTGCGACGATGGCCTGGACAATGACGGCGACGGGCTGACCGACTGCGACGACACCTCTGATTGCGCCGGCGACTCTGCATGTGAGACGAATGAAGAACCCGTTACACACTCCTTCGGGGACGTGGAATGGACCGACGCCGAGGAGCAGCACGAGGATTACGTGGAAGAGAACGGCCCGGATGAGTGCAGAGCTTGTCACGGCCAGGATCTTGATGGAGGCACTGAATCCACAGGATCCGCCCCCTCGTGCTTCTCCTGCCACGGAGCCGAATGGATAGACGAAGACGGCGACAGCGTGTCCGACGAGAAGGAAAAGGGCCACGGGAGGAAGGACGACCACTACGACGGCAACAAGGACGGGAAACCGGACAAAGGCCAGAAGAAGGTGGCATCCTTCCCCACTGAAAGCGGGAACCACTACCTCACCGTCGAATCGACGGCCGACATCGAGCAGGTAGAATCCAGCGAGCCAGAAGGTGGTGAAGCCGCAGGCTTCAACCTCCCATACGGTGAGATGGAGTTCACCATCTCGGGCGTCGAGCCGGGAGGTTTTGCAACGGTGACCATCTACACCGACGGCGAGTACGTTGACACCTACTACCTCTTCGATAAAAACGGATCGGCCCGGGAGTTCACCTACGACTCAGCCAGCGAGACGGGAGCGGTAGTGGGCGCGTTCGAGGTGACCCTCCACCTGGTTGACGGAGGTGCCGGAGACAGCGACGGCACCGCAAACGGCTCCATATCGGTGGCAGGGGCCCCGGCCTCGACCGCACCGGCGATGGAACTCTCATCGCCCGCCCCCGGGAGCGCCGGAGGGTGCGCGATCGTCGATAGAGATGGAAGCGCCACCGGTATCAAGGGCGCCCTCGGGCTGCTGCTTCTCGCCGGCATCTGGTTCACGGCCAGAAGAAGGAAGAGGAAGGCACCCGGTAGCGGGAAATAACGCTCACGCGAAGAAACCAAAAGGGCGAGCTTTCAAGCTCGCCCTTTTTTTCTTTTGAAAAATCAGCGACACCGGGGAAAGGTGATCCCCAGGGAAGAGGATTTGAACAACGCCGCCTTCTGACGGAAGAACCTACTTCACGAACTCGCCGGTGAAGACGTAGTCGTTGGCCTTCTTGGCGGCGTGGCACTTGATGCACCCCTCCACCTTCCCCTCTTTCTCGACGGTGCCGTCGGCTTTATATTTCGCCCAGAACCAGTCGTTCGCCTCGGGGTTGAACCCGGCCACCTTGTACATCACCGTGACCGCGGCGAGCTGTTTTTCCGGTGAGTAGTTCTCCTTCACGATCATCGCCCCCGCTCCCATGACCGTGCCGGCGTCGATGGCGCTTTTCGCCGCATCGTTGATATAGGTCGTAAGAAATGCGCCGTGGGGCGGCTGCCCCTTGTACATCTTTTCCTTTCCCGGCCAGAGGGGCCAATCCTGGTATTTGCTGGCCGTCGTGATGAAGGTGTAGACGGCAGCCCCCTCTGCCTTCGGAAGCTCAGCCATCTTCTCCTCTGCGCCTTTTTTCGTTCCGGCCCAGGCAAGTGCAACGCAGACGATGAAAGAAACAAGAACCAAACCGATAGTAGTTTTCTTCATTCCCCACCTCCCCGTGATTTTTCCCGCTTCTGGTATGGAAATACAGCGGATGGTTGACTGCCCGTGGTTTACATTATATCAGAAATCAGGCTAATAAACGGCAGGTTGTTTTTTTCAAAAGGTTGCAGGCGACCGGTCCCACCACAGATACCGGGGCGGCAGCTTACCATTGCGCGAAACCCGGAGGATGCCCCCTTTCCATCCTTGCCTCTCACTCCGTCACATCATAGAGGACATCCATGACGACGCGGGTTCGCTCATCGAGGAGAACCACATCCGCTCCTACCCTGATGCGTATGTATCCATCGGGCAGCGGCGAAAGCTCCCTCTCGAGGGATGCCGGTATGGGTTTCTCCGATAAGCCCGGCGGCAATTTTCCATTGCGCACGATTTGCCTCTCCAGGCCGGGGGGAAGACGCCTCTTCTTCGCAAGGCCCGGCGGGAGGGCCTTGAGATGCGTTCTATAATATTGCCTGATCAGGCGGCTGTCCTCCTCGTTGAAGACCATGACGACCCGCGTGTCCTCTTTCTCGATCTCGACACGACCCGAGGTATCCTCGGGGATGGTTGCGCAGGAAGTCACCATCCCCAGGTAAAGACAGAAAACAGCGAGCAGGACTGAATATCTCCCTATTTTTTCCATTTGTCCTCCTTATGGGTCGAAAACTGTACTCTCCCTTTGTTGCCCGTTATGA
>WVXK01000020.1:238-1056 GCA_011773515.1 Deltaproteobacteria bacterium | reverse complement strand
AGCGACGTTCGATCTTGCGCAAGGGCTTTCCGCTTCTGCTGCTCGGGTTGTTCGTGTTTCTCGTCTACACCTATTTTTTCGTGGGGTTCGGCGAGTTCACGAATATTCTGCTGCTCGTGGACCCGGTCGTCTACGCCTTGGCTTTTTTCACGTTCCTGCTGAGCATGACCTTTTACGCTTTGACGTGGTGGGATCTGTTGCGGGTGCTCTCCGTGACGACGACGTTTCGGAGGACGTTGCTGTTCACGTGGGTCGGCGCGTTCGTGGACCTGTTGATTCCCGCTGAATCGGTGAGCGGCGAAGTGTCCCGTGCGTATCTGATGCACAAGGATTCTCAAGGCGATACGGGGAAGATCGTGGCTTCAGTGGTGAGCCACCGCATTCTTTCCATGGCGACGACGTTGGGTGGCCTCATCGTAGGGTCCGTGGTCTTTATTGTGCAGTACGAGCCCTCGGGGTTGGTGGTCAGCTTCATTCTGGTTGTCGCGGTCGGCACGGCCCTCTCGCTTTTCCTGCTCGTGTACCTGAGCGTGAAGGAATCGGCGACCAAGCGAGCGGTCAACTGGGTGGTTCGTCTGATTAATCGTCTCTTTCAGAGGGCGGTTGAAAGGCACGCGGGTGAGCACGAAGGTGGCCAGGATGTTGCGGGAGTTTCATCGCGGCATCGCGATTCTGCGTGAACGCCCGCGCAAGCTGGTGGTGCCCGCCGGGTTTTCCTTGTTGGCGTGGTTTTTTGATCTGTCCGTCGCGTTTCTCGTGTTTCTGGCGCTTCCGCTTCCGGTGGAAGTTCGGTTTAGCGCCATCATCATTGTGTATTC
>WVXK01000020.1:0-149 GCA_011773515.1 Deltaproteobacteria bacterium | reverse complement strand
GTCGGGGTGGTGGAGATTGTGATGGCGACGCTGTATCGGCTGTTGTTGCCCGGGGTTCCTCCGGCCACCATTGCGGCGGCGACGATTCTGATTCGGGCGTTGACGTTGTGGGCGAAGCTCATCATCAGCGGGGTGGCGGTGCAGTGGGT
>WVXK01000019.1 GCA_011773515.1 Deltaproteobacteria bacterium | reverse complement strand
TCCCCCGATTGGAGGACGATGGAGAGGAGCTCGAAGCCCTTGTCCCTGAATTCGTTGTACTCCCGCACGAGCTCGGGCATCTCCCGTTTGCAGATGTCGCACCAGGGAGCCCAGAACTCGAGCATGATCACCTTCTCCCCCACCAGGTCGTAGAGTCTCACCTCCTCCCCCGTCTGGAGGTCCGTGAGCGTGAAATCGGGGGCCTTCTCGCCGATCTTCACCCCCATCGCCGTGTCCTGGGCGAAAAGCCCGGAGGAAAAGACGGATGCAAAGAGGATAAGGACGAGCAGACATGTCGATTTCCTGATCATTTCCCAGCCCCTTGAATAAAAAATAGTCTACCACTACAGATCTATTTTTTACATCCCTGTTTTACATCCCACGTTCCGCCGGATTCTCTGCGGCCGGGCGTGGGCAGCCCCGCTCTCTATTGAACGCTTGAATCGCCCGTTCTATTCACTCAGTGGCCGGTCTCCCTCGGGTACTTCCATTCGGAGAATACGGAGAGAGCCCAGTCCCTGTCTTTCTCCACATGGCAGCTTCCACAGTGGTTGTAGATCTCTTCATCCCAGCAGTTCAAGGGGTGCACGAGAAAATAGGAGTAGGAGTGGACATTTTCCTCCTTGTTGTCCATGGGGTTGACCTTCTGCTTGTGGCAGGCCGTGCAGGAGATCTCGACCTTTGGATCGTGGCGGGTGTGTTTCGCCAGGCTATCCCCGAATTCGTGGCAGCCCAGGCACATGCCGCTCACGTCTTTTCTCTCACTTTGCGGTTTTTTCGGCTGGTGGATTCCGCACACCTCGCAGCGCGACCTGGCCTGGTCCTCCCTGTCGCCCTTCCATTTCTCCCAGAGCCGCAAAATCGACGCCATGACCGTCTCCCCCTCCTCTTTTTCCAGGGGGACCATGAATTTCGAGAGGTCCTCGCCGGGCTTATAGCCGACGGGATAGAAATACTCTCCCGTCGAATCCTTCCCCCGGACGTGGCAGGAGGCGCAGATCATGTCGGCGCGGTCCCGGGGGAGGCGGGTGGGATTTACGATGTTCTCCCTGCCCGGGTTCTCGGCGTGCATTTTTCCCTCCCCGTGGCAGGCCTCGCAGCCGATCGTGTGCTCCGCGAAGGCCTTCCGCTCCGGGTCGTACGCCACCGAGTGGCATCCGGCGCAGAACTTCGAATAGGGCCTCTTTTTCCAGGCCCATGTCGAGTAAGGCCTCCATTTTTTGCTCTGCACAGACCAGAGCCGGGGAAGGACGTAGAAGTCGTCATCTATCTTCGTGAGGTACCTCTGATCCCAGTGGCCCCCTATGGTGAACCAGACGTCCTCCTTCGTAAAGGGGAGGCCGGGCTCGGAAAAATCACCGAGTATGGCTTC
>WVXK01000018.1:38393-42561 GCA_011773515.1 Deltaproteobacteria bacterium | reverse complement strand
ACCCCGAAGAGCGGAGTGCACGGCACCAGGGTTGCCTTCCTGCATCCCAAGGACACCTTCGGCGTTCTGATGGAGTATGCCCAGGAGGGGGAGTGATGGAAGGGCGATGGTAGTGCGGAGGAAAAACAGTTTACGGTTAACAGTTTCCGGTTAAAAGTTTCCGGTTTCCGGTTAACGGTTGACGGTTTCCGGTTGAACGAGAAACCAGAAACTGCATTGATGATTGAAGGGGACCGGGGGAAAACAACAATCACCATTGCCAAACTGCTCCCTGAAGCAGTGAGAAACCGATTTTTCAAGCGTTGAGCGAGATCGAAATTTGGACAAAAAAGTATACCTGCTCCTGTGTTTTCACAACCACCAGCCGGTGGGGAATTTCGACCACGTGATGGAGGAGGCCTTCGAGAAGGCCTACTTCCCCTTCCTCAAGATGCTTGCCGGTTTTCCCGAGGTCAGGGTTACCCTTCACTATTCCGGGTACCTGCTCGACTGGCTGGCGGAGCGCAAAGAGGAGTTCATGACGCTCCTTACCCGGGTCGTCGAGAGGGAGCAGGTCGAGATCCTGGGCGGCGGGATGTACGAGCCGGTCCTGCCCCTTTTGCCGGAGCGGGACAGGGCGGGCCAGATCGAGAAAATGGCGGAAAACCTGGGGGGGCTCTTCGGACCAAGGCCGAGGGGCATCTGGGTTGCCGAGAGGGTCTGGGAGCCCGAGCTTGCCATGACCCTCCGGAAGGCAAAGGTGGAGTACCTTCCCCTGGATGATTATCATTTCGCAAGGGCCGGCTGGAAAAGGGAGGAGTTGACCGGGTATTTCATCACCGAGTACAACGGCTTTCCGGTGAAGGTTTTCCCGGGGCTCGAGCGCCTCAGGTACACCATCCCCTTCGAGGACCCCCAGAAAACGGTCGATTTTCTGCGGGAAATCGCAGAGGGCGAAGATCCATCCCCTGCTGCGGTGTTTGCGGATGACGGGGAAAAGCTGGGAGTGTGGCCCCACACCCACGAGCACGTCTTCGACGGGGGCTGGCTGAAAAAGTTCTTCGAACTGCTCATCCGCAACAGGGAGTGGCTGAAGACGGCCACTTTCCGGGAATACGCCGAAATGGTTCCGCCGAAAGGGCGGGCTTATCTGCCGGCTTCTTCCTACCCGGAGATGGGCGAGTGGACCCTTCCGCCGGAGGGGGCGAAAAGGTTCGGGAAGCTCTTGAAGAGGAAGCGGGCCGGCACGTTACCCGATGTCGGGAGCTTTCTTCACGGCGGGTATTTCAGGAACTTTTTCGCCAAGTACGACGAATCGAACCAGATGCACAAGAGGATGCTGCTCGTGTCGGAAAAAGTGGAGAAGGCACGGTCGATGGCCGCTGCCCCCGATATCGAGGCGATGCAGGACAGCCTCTACCGCGCCCAGAACAACGATGCCTACTGGCACGGTGTCTTTGGGGGGCTCTACCTTCCCCACCTCAGGGACGCCGTGTACAGAAACCTCCTCAGGGCGGAAAAGATAGCCGAGGGGGTGATCAGGCGGGACCGGAGGTTGTGGACGGAGGTCAAGAAGGGTGATATCGACAGGGACGGCAGGGAAGAGGTGCTCCTGAAAAACCCGAAGGTGACCCTCGTCGTCCATCCCGGGGACGGGGTTTCCGTCAGCGAACTCTCCTTTCTAGAGAGGGAGTTCAATGCCCTGAACGTGCTTACCCGGCGCCGGGAGGGGTACCACCACGGTATCGGCGATGAAAAGGCTCCGCCGGTTTACGGCAAAGGCACCGCCAGCATCCACGATTCGGCGATCCTGAAGGAGGGGGTTTCGGCGCAGGACATCGTCTATGACCGGCACACGCTCCGCTCCTTCCGGGACGAGATATACGGGGCGGGTGCCGATACGGCGGACATCCTGGGAGGTGTTGCCGAACCTCTCTTCGAGAGCGCGGGTGTTCCGGGGAGACCTTCCAGCATGACGAGCCAGGAGAAGGGGGCGCTCAAGGGTGAGTTATCCTGCGCAGCTTCAGATATCCCCCTTGACCTGGAAAAGATCGTCTTCGTCGACGGGGGGCGGGAAGAGGTGAGAACCCGGGTCCGGCTGATCAACCGGTCCGATGACCCCTACTCCTGCCGGTATGGGAGTGTCTGGCACGTGAACTTCCTCGCCCCTGAATCCGATGACCGCTACTTTTTGAGCTATCCCGTCGACTGCCACGAGAACCGCCTCGGCAGGAAGGGCGTTGTTTCCGGGGTAACCACCTTCGGCATATTCGACGGCTGGCAGCAGTTCACGATGTTTTTCGCAAGCAAAAGAGAGTGCGACGTGGTGTACAGTCCCGTCGAGACCTTTTCCCTCTCCGAGGGCGGTATCGAAAAGATCTATCAGGGGTCGCGGATACTCTTTCTCTATGACCTTGCCATTTCCCCGGGGCGATTCGAGGAAATTGAGATGAGGATTTTCCTCGAGAGCGTGTAGCGAGGCGACGCATTCCGGGAAAAAAAACCTTCCGGAGCGTTTTTCATTCTGCGGAAAGGGTGTATAATACATTTTTTCCTGTCGGGACGAAATGTCATGGGAGATCAAAAGGCCACAGAGACGCAGTTCGAGCTTTCAACGGACCTCTACAACCTCGAACAGCTTGAGGAGACGGACCTGTCCCCCTATGACGCCTTTTACCTGGGGAACCCGTACTGCCTGCTTCACAAGGGGAACTTTCTGCTCTCACGGGAGGATACGTGCCGGGCCGCGGACGTATTGAGGGGGGCGGGGAAGAAGATCTACCTGACGACCCCCACGGCTCCCCGGGGGGAGGAGCTTTTGAGGGTGGAGGGGATATTCGGGATCGCACGGGAGATCGAGGCCGATGGGGTTGAGCATCACAACCTGGGTATGGTCTACAAGGCTTCCCGCGAGCTCCCTGAGGTTCCCTCCCATGCCGGTGTTTTCGCAAACATCTACACCCAGGTCGCCGCTTCCCTTCTATCGGATTACGGCGTTGTGAGGGTCAGGCCAAACGTGGAGGTCAGCCTCGAGGAGATGGAGATCATCCAGAGGGAGTCCCCCGTGGCGGTGTCCATAACCCTCCACGGCAAGATCCCCCTCGGCATCGTGGCGGACTGCTTTCTTTTGGAAGAGGGAAAAGAGAATGAGAGCTGCCCGGAAGCCTGCCTGGAGCCCGCCTGGCTGAAGGCCCGTGACTGGACGATCATGCACGTTGGCAGGGGCATCTACTCGGGGCTCGACCAGTGCCTGGTAGAGCATCTGGACAGGATAGTAGCAAAGGGCTTCCGCTGTTTCAGGATCGAAGCGGGTTACGAAAACGGTACCTACCGGAACGGGGTGGGAAAGGTGTACCGGGAGGGCATAGAGAGCGCCCTGTCGGGGAGATTTTCCGCCCGTGCCGGCTGGAGGGAAACCCTCGAGATGCACACGCGCCTCGGTTTCTGCAACGGCTACCTCTTTGGCCGCTCCGGGCGCGTGTATATAGGCGAAGGGGAGGAAATTCCCCGCTAAATATGGTAAAATAAAACGTTGAATCCAAAGGGGGTGTCACTGAAATGGTGGAGCTTCTCGCATCAGGGGGGTCTTTCGATATGGTGAAAGCCTGTGCCGATAACGGCGCTGATGCAGTGTACGTGGGGGCCTACGGGTGGTCGAGAAGACGCTCCATGTATGAGATGAACGACGATACCATCAAAAAGTGCGCCGACTACCTTCACGGGAAGGGCAAAAAGATTCGCGTTGCGATAAACACCCTTCCCCATTCCGATGAGGTTGGTTCCTTCCTCGGTAAGGTTGCAACGTTTGCATCCTACCCAATCGACGATATAATCCTTACCGACCCGGGCCTGATGAGGGTCACGAAGGAAAATTTCCCGGAAATATCAATCCATGCCAGTGTCGGCTGCACCATCGTGAACTACTTCGATGCACGTTTCTACCGCGAGGCGGGGGCATCGCAGGTGGTGACCGAGTGCAGGATGCCCTTGAAATGCCTGGGGAACCTCAAGAAGAAAGCGGGGGTGGGGGTCGAGGTCCTCGTCCACGCAACTACCTGTAACACCTTCCTTGGACGGTGCACCATGTCCTCCTACACGAAGTTCGATCATGCAGAAGACGAGCACGGGAAAAGGCATTTCGAAGGGTCTCCAAACAGGGGCGGGCTCTGCTACAGGATATGCCTGACAA
>WVXK01000018.1:37394-38340 GCA_011773515.1 Deltaproteobacteria bacterium | reverse complement strand
CCCGACCTGATCGATGCCGGCGTGGATACCCTCAAGATCCAGGGAAGGGAGTACTCCACATCCCTCGTGGGGAGCATGGTGGGTCTCTACCGAAGGGTCATCGATGGCTACCTGGAAAATCCGGCCGGCTTCCGAATCCGCCCGTTCCGGGACCGTCTCGAAGAGCTGAAATATGTCAGGGATGTGGAGCGTCGTGAAAAGACGAGCGCCCTCATCTCCGAGGCAGCTATCTAAACACAGTTCAGAGTTCACAGTTTACAGTTTCCGGTTGAACGAGAAACGAGAAACGAGAAACTGGTTTCCCGGACCTACCGACTCCATCCTTAACCATTTGCCGTTCATAGTTTACCGTTTCCGGTTTCCGGTTGAACGAGAAACTCGAAACGCGAAACCAGAAACGAGAAACTGGTTTCCCGGAACTCGTTTTAATGTGCCACATCCCCCATATGGAAGTACTCCTCCAGCGCCCGCTCGAGCACCAGGGATGGCTCGATCTTCTGCTCCCGGCAGAAATCACTCAGCCGGGAAAAGAGATGTTTCGAGAGCTGGATCTCGAAGCGGATTTTTTCCTCCCCTTCCCCCCTTTTTCTCCGCACGGTTCCTCCCGGAATTATAAAATTTTTTGAATGCCTCTCTACCGGTCCGGGTTTTTCTCCGCCATGCCCTCCATCATCCCGGCAGATTGAAGACCTGTATCACCATTATCAGGATATAGTGTATCGGTTACGGACTGTCGTTCATAGCCCCCAGTTTTCAGGCCGCGGTCGGGGGGGGGAACCCTGGCGGTTCATGTGTCAGGCGGGGAAATTGCAAGTAGCGATTTTAAGAGTTTTTTGGTATTAATCCTTTATTGTGTGGAAACGGGGTGGAGGTTCCGCTGCATGGAAAATATACGTTCCATCGGCCTTCTCGCGGGGAGACTGTTCATCGCACAGATATTTCTCTT
>WVXK01000018.1:12118-37379 GCA_011773515.1 Deltaproteobacteria bacterium | reverse complement strand
GTCCCACGATATGCACGCGGTGCCGATGTGGCTCGTTCTGGCCATACTGGTCGAATTGGCGGGTGGTGCGCTCCTTGTGGCGGGTTTCTTTACCAGGATCGGGGCCCTTTTGCTCCTCATGTTCATGATACCCGTGACGTTCATATTTCACCGTGATTTCAGCGTCTCGCTGCAGGCCGTCATGTTCATGAAAAATACCGCAATTATCGGGGGGCTCTTCATGGTTCTTTGCGCCGGCCCCGGAAAATTCAGCGTGGACGGCAGGAGGAGCCGTGAACGTGGGGGATGAGGTGGCGGTGTTCCCTGTGGTATCATGAGCCGTGCCCGGAGGCGATTCGTATGACCGGGAGGTGAAGGGGTTGTTGCGTGACGCAATACGCTTTGCGGGGAGGTACTGATGCTCGAAAAAATAGTCGTTCCCGTCGGGGGAGAGGAGAAGGTCGGAGAGATCGCCTCGTTTGTAAGCTCCATGGTGTCGAAGAGGCACTTTGCCGTCCACGGCCTCGGTATCGTCGACATCGAGGGGATAGTCGCGAGTCTGTCGGGGGCTCCGCCCGGGGCTATCGGAATGGCAGATGAGGCGGTGAAAAAGGTCTCCTCCAGCGAGAAGGGGAGATTGAAGGAGTTCGTGACCTCCATGGGGAGGCATTTCGAAAGGAAGAAAATCACCTACACCTTCAAGGTGGCCGAAGGCGACCCCCGGGACGAGATTTTACGGCGCTGCATCGGTTCCGACCTGCTCGTCATCCACAGGGAATCGGTTTTCTCCTACTCGAGGGAGAAAGAGTCCCATGATTTTTTCGCCGACGTGATATCACGGTCGCCCGTTCCCGTTCTGCTTCTTGCCGGGGACAGCAGCAAGCTGCAGGGTAAAACTGTCGGCGTCGCTTCAGATTTCAGCTCCGACGCCTTTCATGCCATTTACGCTTTTTTGCACCTCGGGATTTTTCCCGGGAGCAGGATCGTCTTCT
Source organism: Deltaproteobacteria bacterium (assembly GCA_011773515.1). Lineage (NCBI taxonomy): Bacteria > Pseudomonadati > Myxococcota > Myxococcia > Deltaproteobacteria bacterium. Next base: position 36,408 of record WVXK01000018.1, on the reverse strand, counting down.
CCCACGTTTCGACCGGGGAGGGGCCCGAACGAAGGTTTGCCCCCTATCAGGCCTTCTTCCAGCTGCACGGCTTTGAAAACGTCGAGGAAGTGATCCTCAAGGGGGAGAAGGATTCAGCAATCAGGCGGTTTGTCGAAACGGAAAACATTGGCCTCCTCATCATAGGGAAGAGGGGAGAGAGCAAGCTGATGGAGTATCTCTTCGGATCCCTGACCAATGCCCTCATAGATAATCCAGCCTGTTCCCTGTTTATTCACGAATAGGAGGTCATGTTGCGATGAAAACCGGATCTATAAGGAGATTTTCCGCCTGCTTTCTCCTTGCTGCCTTTTTCCTTGCCCTTCCCGCTCTTGGAATCTGCTCGGAAGATGAGCTGGCCCTCGGAAAAGAGCTGTCGGTCCTCTGGGTGCTGCCCTTTGCCGGCCTGCTCCTCTCGATAGCGCTCTTCCCCCTTTTCCGGCCGGCCTTCTGGGCGAAACACTACGGGAAGGTTGCGGCGGTGTTCGGCGCCCCCGTGGCAGCCTATTTTCTCTACCGGGATTATCACACCGTACTCCACACGGGGGCGGAATATACATCCTTCATCGTGCTCCTCGGGGCCCTGTTCATCATTTCCGGCGGTATCCTCCTCAGGGGAAAGATCAAGGGGTCGCCCGTATCCAACTGCATCATCATTCTCATCGGGTCGGTCATCGCCAACCTGCTCGGGACGACGGGGGCGAGCATGATACTCATCAGGCCCCTGATACGGGCAAATCGCTGGAGGAAATCTTTTTCCCACGTGGTCATATTCTTCATCTTCATCGTATCCAACATAGGGGGCTCACTCACGCCGATCGGCGACCCACCCCTCTTTCTGGGGTTTCTCCGGGGGGTGCCCTTCTTCTGGACCCTGAAGAACCTCTGGCACTTCTGGGCCTTCGAGGTTTCACTCGTCGTCGCCATCTTTTTCGTGCTGGACACGATCAAATACAGAAAGGATCTGGAAATGCACGGCCACGAACTCGAGGAGGAAAAGGTACCGTTGAAACTCGTGGGCTCGTACAACTTTCTCCTGCTGCTCGCGGTGCTCGGGGCCGTCTTCGTGAAACCCCCCATACGGGAGGTGATCATGGTCATCGCCGCACTCGTTTCCATCAAGGTAACCCCGAAAGAATTGCGCGATGAAAACGAGTTCACCTACCACCCGATAGAGGAAGTGGCGAAGCTCTTCGCGGGAATCTTTGCGGCGATGATTCCCGCCCTGCTGATTTTGAAGGCCCGGGGTGCCGAGCTCGGCGTTACCGAACCGTGGCAGTTTTTCTGGGCCACGGGGTCCCTCTCCAGCTTCCTGGACAACGCGCCGACCTATCTCACCTTTCTCTCCCTCGCCCAGGGCCTGGGAGCGAACCCCGAAGTCGTCGGGATTCCGACGAAGATCCTGATGGGAATATCGGCCGGCGCCGTCTTCATGGGGGCGAACACCTACATCGGCAATGCGCCGAACTTCATGGTGAAGTCCATCGCCGAGGAGAATGCCGTCAAGATGCCGTCCTTCTTCGGCTACTTCATCTATTCCGTAATCGTCCTGGTTCCCACTTTTATCGTCGTGACCTACCTGTTTCTCCGGTAGAGGGGCAGTTCGGGTTTTTTCGTGCCCCGGAAGCTATTATAATAGATAGAATACCCGCGCCGGATGCGGGGATTCTCTGCCGGGAATGAAGGATGGTGAAGCCACGAAAGGAGGTAGGTCATGATAAATCGAGCCCTGTACGTTGACGGGAAGTGGGTGCGGAAGGGCAAAAAGTTCGACGTGATCAACCCGTACGACGGGTCGGTCGTGGGGAGGGTCCCCTCCGCGACCCCCGATATGGTTTCCGATGCGATCGGTGCGGCACATGGATCGAGAGCGGTCATGGCGGACATGCCCCTGCACGAGCGGGCGCGGATTCTCTCCAGGACGAGCGAGCTGCTGGAGAAGAAAAAAGAGGCCTTTGCGAGGATGATCGCCCTGGAGGCGGGGAAAGCCTGGAAATACGCTATAGGGGAGGTGGAAAGGGCCATCCAGACCTTTCGCTTCGCCGCGGTGGAGGCGTTGAAGATACACGGGGAGACGATACCCATGAGTGCCGCCGCGGGGGCCGAGACGAGGGTCGGCTACTACGACAGGTTCCCCATCGGGGTCATCGCGTCGATTTCCCCATTCAACTTTCCCCTCAACCTGGTGGCCCACAAGATCGCCCCCGCGATTGCCGCCGGGAACACCGTTGTGCACAAGCCGGCCAGCGTAACCCCCATTACGTCGATCATGCTCGTGGAGGTCCTTCTGGAGGCGGGGCTCCCGCCGAAGGCGATCAATCTCGTCGCGGGTTCGGGATCCGTGGTCGGTGACGCGCTGGTCACCGATGACAGGGTTGCCATGGTCACCTTTACGGGCTCACCCACCGTGGGGTGGGCGATAAAGGAGCGCTGCGGAAAGAAAAAGGCGATCCTGGAGCTCGGCTCCAACTGCGGCATCGTCGTGGAGGATGATGCGGATCTCGACTGGGCGATCCCGAGGTCCATCGTCGGGGCCTTCGCCTACTCCGGGCAGGTGTGCATTTCCCTGCAGCGCATCTACGTGAACAAAAAGATTTACCGGAGATTCGTGAAGGAGTTCGTCGAGAGGGCAAAGAAGCTGAGGATGGGGGATCCCCTGAGCCCCAGAACCGACGTCAACCCCATGATAACCCTGGAAGAGGCGAAGCGTGTCGAGGGCTGGATCAAGGAGGCCCGGGACGAGGGAGCCAGGGTCGAAACGGGGGGCGTGCGCAGGGGCAACGTTATCAGGCCGACGGTTCTCACCAGGGTCGACAGGACCATGAAAGTCTCCTGCCTGGAGGTCTTTGCGCCCGTTGCCGTAATCGATTCGTACGAGACCTTCGAGGAGGGTATCGAGAAGCTCAACGACTCCATATACGGGCTGCAGGCAGGCGTGTTCACCAAGGACGTGGACAAGGCGATGTACGCATTCAAGAAGCTCGATGTCGGGGGCGTCATGATAAATGACGTGCCCACGTTCAGGGTGGACCACATGCCTTACGGGGGAGTGAAGAACAGCGGTCTCGGCCGTGAGGGGCTGAAGTTCACGATCGAGGAGATGACCGAGATCAAACTCGTTGTCTTCAACGTTTGATACGGTATGGAGGAGAATATGGCCACGGGTGCAGAGCGGGTGAAGAAGATGCGGGTCAGGTGCCTTTCCGAGGTGTCCTGGAAGGACGACGCGAGGATGCGGCTCGATGTCCGGGAGTCCGGGGGCCTGGGGTCGGACCAGTACGACGTGCGGTGGACGGAGGGGAACGCGGCGGGAGTGATGAACCTCGTCGAGATAACCGACGGCGCCGGGGCCGACAGGAAAATTCTCGTCGATGTGGGATGGGATCACGCCTACGTCGGTGAAGTGCTGAAGCGGGAGGGCGTGGACGAGATGCTGAGGAACGGTGAGATAGACATGGTCTACATCACCCATGAGCACGTGGACCACTTCTTCGCGCTTGGCACCGTCGCCGGGCTCAACCCCGGTGTTCCCGTCGTGATCCCCGAGGGATTCACGGAAAAAGGCCGCCGTATGATCGCGGAGAGCGGCCTTTCCCGGGAGGCCCGGGTCCTGCCCCCGGGGAAGAAGCACGAGCTGTTTCCGGGGGTCTACTCGGCAACCTTCGATGTGCCTATTTTCCTGAAGGTGAGAAACGAGCAGGTCCTCTACGTGGACGTCGAGGGAAAGGGGATCGTGACCGTCATCGGATGCAGCCACCCGGGGATCATCGATATTCTCGAGTATGGGAGAAAGGAGTTTCCCGGGAGGAAAGTTTACGGTGTCTACGGCGGCCTTCACATTTGCCCCTTCGACGAGTGGGAAGCCGAGCACGATACCCTGATCGGGAAGTTGAAGGGCTACGGGGTCGAATTGTACGCCTGCAATCACTGCACCGGCGCGGTGACGGTCCAGAAAATGAAAGAGGCGGGCCTGAACGTGCATCCCGGGACGGGCCGGTTCGGCACGAAGACCAGGGATTATGTCGGTTGCGGAGACGCGGTCGAGTTCTAGGGACGCTTCCTGTGAGAAGCAGGCGAAGCGGGGAGATTAATTTTATTTCAATTTCAATCCATTATTATATAATGGGTGAAAAATCGTCCCGCTGAAGGAGGATATTTGGAGGGCAGTCACCTCATAATACGGGATGAGGAGTTCCGGCAACTGAAGTCCGTTTTGCGCAGGATCCTGCTGGAGTCTCACTCAAAAGTAGTGTTTCTCGTGGATAAGAACGGCCAGCTTCTCTGCTCCGTGGGGGAAGAGGAGGGATACGATACAATGGCCCTGAGCTCCCTGGCTGCAGGGAATATCGCGGCATCGGGGGGGCTTGCCAGGCTCATCGGGGAAAAGGAGTTTTCCATTCTCTTCCATCAGGGCGAGAAAGACAATATGCACATCTCCCTAATCGATAACAGGGTCATCCTCGTCGTCATTTTCGATGCCCGGACCCCCGTGGGCCTTGTCCGCCTCAGGGTGAAGAAGTCGAACCGGAATGTGCTGAGAGTCCTCGAGGAGATCGATGCGCGGCTTCATTTTACCGCTGATGAGGAGATGATCTTCGAGGAACTAACGGACGAGGATATCGACAAACTCTTTAAGTGAAGCGGAGATAAGCCGGGTCTCAATGTCTTTTATCAATTACTCAGCAAGGGAAATCAACTGCAAGATAGTTTACTACGGGCCCGGGTTGTGCGGGAAGACCACGAACCTGCAGTATATTTTCTCGAAGATGCGGCCCGAATCGCGGGGCAAGATGATCTCCCTCGCCACGGAGACGGAGAGGACGCTGTTCTTCGACTTCCTCCCCCTTTCCCTCGGTGACGTGCGGGGGTTCAAGACGAGGTTTCACCTCTACACGGTCCCCGGCCAGGTCTTCTACGACGCGAGCAGGAAGCTGATACTCAAGGGCGTCGACGGGGTGGTCTTTGTCGCAGATTCCCAGATTACCCGGGTGGACGCGAACGTGGAGAGCTTTGAGAACATGAGGGTGAACCTGAAGGAGCAGGGGTATGACCTCGACAGGATCCCCCTGGCCATCCAGTACAACAAGAGAGACCTGGACAACATAGCCTCTGTCTCGGAACTCCATGCTCTCTTGAATTACCGGAACGTCCCCGAGTTCGAGGTGGTGGCGATAAACGGCATCGGTGTGTTCGAGACCTTGAAGGCCATCATCAAGCAGGTCCTGGTGGAACTCAGGAGGGGGGCTGCCAGATACTAGCGGTTCCGGCGCGGCGTATCTCCGTACTCGATCACGGAAAGCCATCGGCGGAAGATCGAAAATTCAGCATACAGCGGCATTGTGACAAAGGGGAGTCGGGAATGTCCGGGTTGACGCAGAAATTCAGGAGCCGGCACCATGGCGGGGGGTGGCTGTGCGGATCCCGGACCCGGGGATGGGGGGCAACGGGGAACTCAGGCCGCCGAACCGTTTTGGACGGAACCGGGAGCGGCAACACGGGGAGGATCTTTGCATGCATGATATAGACAAAGCCATGATTTCGGCGCTGTCGGAGTACATCCGGATCGACACGTCAAATCCGCCCGGGGACTGCAGCGAGGCCGTGCGGTACCTTGGCGAGCTTTTGGCCGGGCTCGGCTTCGAATCTTCCGTGTACGGCATGAGCGAAGCAAAGTCGAGCATCCTGTGCAATATCGGCGGGGACGCCGGTCCCGGGCTGGTCCTGATCCACCACATGGACGTGGTCCCTGCCCGGGAGGAGGAGTGGACATTCCCGCCTTTCCTCGGAGAGGTGAGAGATGGGTATGTGCTCGGGCGGGGGACCCTCGACACCAAAGGACTCGGCATCGCCCAGATTTTCGGTGCACTCAAGGCGTTGAGAGAGAGGGGGAAACTAAACAGGAAGGTGTTCATCGTCGCCAATCCCGACGAGGAGGTGGGTGGCGACGACGGGGCGGGCTACTTCGTGAAGGAGCACGGCGGGGAGCTTTCCGGCTGTTATGGCCTCAACGAAGGGGGCATCGGCGTCCGCGACCTCTTCGGGCCGGGGGACTATTTCCTGATAAACATGTGGGAAAAGGGGCCGTTGTGGCTGAAACTCGTGGCAAGGGGACGGGCGGGCCACGGTTCCCGGCCGACGGAGAAAGACCCCACGGTGCGCCTGGTCAGGGGGCTGGAAAGGCTGATATCCCTGAAAGACGAGCCCGAACTGACGGAACCGGTGAGAAACATGCTGCTGGCGCTTGACGAGCGGGGGGTTATCTCCCTGGACCGTACGGGAAAATCACCCCTTCCCTCTGCGTCCCAGCTTTCCGAGATCGTGTCCTCTGCGCCGGAAATGGAGGCGGTATTCAAGGACACCGTTGCCGTGACCATGCTGAACGCCGGGTTCAAGCCAAACGTCATCCCCGCCGTGGCGGAGGCGTCGATCGACGTGAGGATACTCCCGGGCCGGGATCCCGAAACGGTTTTGGAGAGGATCAGGGAAACCCTGGACGGCCTCGATATCACGGTCGAAGTCCTGTACGCCGCAAACCCTTCGGGGTCGGAGAAGACGGAGTTTTTCGGCCTCATAAGGGATGCACTCGGGGAAGTCTACCCCGGTATGACGGCGCTGCCCTATCTCTCCACGGGATTTACCGATTCCCGCTACTACCGGGCTGCGGGAGTGGTTACCTACGGGCTCTTGCCCTGCCTGATCCCGAAGGAGGAGCTGGGCAGGATACACGGCGTCGACGAGAGGATCTCCGTCGAGTCGGTGATAAACGCGTCGGAGGTCATCAAGCGCATCGTTCTGCGCATGGAGAGCATGTAAGCTAAGCGGCAAACGGCCCGCACCGTTGCGTCCCCCCGAAACTTTACCCCGCGGCGCACCCTCTTATGTAAGGGTGTAAAATAAGAGAAACAACGGTGCCTGGAGGGGAGGAGACATGAAGAAAGACATCGTCCTCGGCGAGATCAAAGATCTGCTCGAAGCCCTTGCCGAAAAGGCCGACAAGGCGAAGGATCTTCTCGGCGGGGATAAACTGAAAGACCCGGATCTCCTGGACCTCCTCGGGAAAATCGGCTCACGTGCGAAAGATGACTCGGTCAGGATGGGGGATTTTCAGGGAGAAGGCATCGCCACCTACGATGTGGTGAAGTTTTTGAACACCATGCTGAAGGTGGAGTACCAGGGTATCTTCGACTACAACCTCCACGCGGAAAACATCCATGACGAGTACCTGCGGGAGCGGTTCAGAAAATTCGGTGCCACGGAGATCGAGCACGCCCGCATGCTGTGCCAGCTGATCAGGAAGCTCGGGGGAACGCCGAAACCGAGCAGCGGGCACCTGAGGCGCCAGACGCCCACCACCATCAAAGAGATGATCGAGCGGCACCTGGAAGGCGAAAAGAAGGCGATCGAACTCTGCGAAAAGGGGCTGAACGTCTTCACGAGCCCCGAGCTGACCTGGGCACTCGGCACCATCAGGCTCGATGAGATAGATCACTCGCGGGAGCTCAATGCGATTTACGACCAGTACAGGCTTTCCACCGATATCGTCGAGATAAACAAGAAGTACGTTCCCCCCAAGGATATCGATTTCGACTCCGACGAACCATGGGTGGAGTGATCCCTCCGGGAAGTTTTGAAATGAGGCACGGGGACTTCAAAAGACGGGTTTGATCCGGGTTCGAAGCTCCGGGCTCCCCACGATAGGTCCCGCCGTCTGGCCTTCCTCCGACTTTTCTAGAGGTTCTTGAGGGCCCGTTCGACGGTTCGCACGTGGCCCAGCTCGAAGTTTTTGAGATGCTCGAATATCTTTTTCGCCTCCGGTTGTTCGACCTTGTTGGAGGACTCCTCGTAGAGGTTGAAGGCCTCCTTCTCGAGGGAGAGGGCCATCTCGAAGATGTCCCTCTTGGTCTTGAGCTTTCCGATCTTCTTCAGGAGCTCCCGGTGGGTTTCCGATATGTACTCGTCGATTTCCGGAAGCCCCTCCTTCCTCATGATGTCCTTGTAGGGGGCCCACATCTCGGATCGAACGTTCTTGTCGTATTCGTTTTCCAGCTGAAGAAAATGTTCCTTTTCATCGTGGGCGAACTTTTCGATTATCGCGATCAGGTCCTTTTCCTTGAGCATCTTCAGGACTTTCTTGTAGAAGACGTATGCCATGAGCTCTGCTTCGATTCCCAGGTTGAGAAATTTCAGGGCCACTTCAGAAAGCTTCACCATGCGGTTTCTCTCCCCCTTTCGTCAGAATTTGTACGAGACGGCCAATCCGACCGAGGACCCGCCGCCTATTTTGCCTTCGAAGATGATGCCGAACTGCCTATCCAGGAGAAACTCGGTCCCCAGGGTCAGGTGGAAGTTCACGTCCGTGTCGTCGTTCAGCGACCCCCCCATGACCTCGATCTCGGGGCCGCCGTAGGGAGTGATGGCGTGTTTGCTTTCAGCGGCGGTTACCTCCTTTGATACGAGCGCCGCCGCGGCGATCGAGTGCAGGGCGCTCCCGTCGGCGAAGCCCAGGTCGTACGTTGCCTGGAGTGCAAAGTCGGGGTAGTTCGGGTTTGCAAAGAACGCGGCTTTGTACCTCCCGCCGATGCCGAGCAGAAGGCCCGTTTCGTCTTCATCCACATCGGAATTGAGAACGCCTCCACGGCCGGTAACCTCGAAGCCGCTTTGTATCCCGTAGTTCCCCCCCACGAAGAGAGCGAAAAAATTATCCGAGGAGGTTATCCCCAGCTTCCCTTTCCACTTCCCCTGGTCTGAGATGGCGGCGGTGTCGAAGTTGTTCAAAAAGGCACGTGCCGGCGCCGGGATGATGAGAACAGAGACGAGCAGAACACAAAGGAGCAAACAATTTTTGGCCTTCATAAGCTTCCTCCGGAAAAAAAATGATGGCTTGTTGCAAACTGCAACATTCCTTATATCCCTCAGGTGCCTCCGTGGCCTACCGTGACCTTCTCGCCTTCGATGATGACCGGAACCTCTCTGCCGCCCGAGATCTTTACCATTTCCTTGAGCATCGCCGGGTCTTTGGTGACGTCTATGTACTCGACGTCGAATCCGTTTTTCGCGTAATCCTCACGGGCGCGAACCGTGTAGGGTCACGTGTCCTTTCCGAAGATCCTGACCTTTTCCAGCATATCCAACCTCCCGCGTTTTTTTTCCGTCACGACCGGACACGAAAAAGGTTTCCGCCCTCTCACGGCTCCCGCCGCGCTGCGAGGCGCTCCGATTGTGCCCGTAATCCCTCGCTTTTCGGCCGGCAGGCTTCCCGTGCAGCCGAAAAGGCATTCGTCCATAAGCCGGATTAGTAGCAATTATATATCAAGGGGGAATCTATTTTTGGAAAAATCGTGCCCCCATCATCTGAAGGCGCTTGATGCGCTCTTCGACGGGAGGGTGGGTGGAGAAGAGGAACCGATCGCCGAACCCGTTTGCCGGGGAGGGGTTCAGGATGAACATGTGCCTCGTTGCCCTGTTGACCCCCTCGATCCGGGAACCGAACCGTGTCGTCTTGCGGAGCGCCGATGCCAGCGCCGCGGGATTGCGTGTCATCTGCACCGCCCGGGCGTCGGCGAGGAACTCCCTCTTCCGCGATATGGCGAAACGGAGGATGGTGACGATCAGCGGCGAGAAGAGCGCGAGAAACAGGGCCGGGACCACGAGCCCGATGGAGAGGCGCGCCCTCCGGGAAAAGAGGCCGATCTTGAGAAAAAGGTCAGAAATCATGACGACCGAGCCCACAAAGACCGAGAGAAAGAGAAAGTACCTGGTGTCCCTGCCGAGGATATGGGACACCTCGTGGGCCAGGACCCCCTGGAGCTCCTCCCGGGTCAGGTTGCCGATGGCCCCTCGCGTCACGGCTATTGCGGCCGCCTCGTCGGAGAGGGCAGATGCGAAGGCATTGATCGTGCCGTCTTCGATGACGTACACTTCCGGTGTGGAGCGGAGGCCCGAGGCGATTTTCAGCTCCTCGATGATGTTCGTGAGGAGCAGCTCCGTTTCGGCGTCGGCTTTCGTCGCGCTGTTTACGAGGAGGGGAATCTCCTTCCCGGACGTCAACGTGACGATGGCGAGGACCGCCAGGATTGACAGGGCGAGCATGACACCGGCAATGGTATGGCCCTGGGCCTTTCCGGTGACGTAGCCGACGAGAACCGCCGTTACGACGAGCGCTGCCGTCAAAAGGTACGAGGCCCTCCTGTTTTGCTCGATCGCCTCGTGGAAGGTGACCATCCCGAGGGGCACCCCGTGGGCGGAACAAAAGGGGCATTCGGAAGGGGAGGCGGAAACGGCCCCGCCGCATCGATGACACTGTTTACCCTGGACAGCCATGGATCAGGTCAGTTGCCAGGTACGAGATCGACCCTGATCCTCTGCTCCCTCTCGCCTCCCGTGTCGAAGTAGATCTCCTTCTCGTAGTTGAACAGCGAGCCGATCAGGTTGGAGGGGAATTTTTCGAGCTTTGTGTTGTACGCCATCACGCAGTCGTTGTAGAACTGCCGTGAATAGGCGATGCGGTTTTCCGTCGACGTCAGCTCCTCTTCGAGATCCGCCACTGCCCTGTTTGCCTTGAGATCGGGATAACTCTCCACGACGGCGAAGAGCGACTTGAGGGCATCGGTCAGCAGCGCCGACGACTCGGCCTTCTCCTTCGGGTCTTTTGCCCGGGTAACCATGCTCCTGGCCTGTATCACCCTCTCCAGCGTATCCTTCTCGAAGCTCATGTAATCCTTGACCACCTCGACGAGGTTGGGGATCAGGTCTATTTTCCGCCGGAGCTGGACGTCGATCTGGTGAAACGAGTTCCTGATCCTGTTTTTCATGCTCACGAAGGCGTTGTAGGTGAGGATACCCCACCCGACTCCTGCCGCGATCAGCACCAGGGGTACGTAATGCATGCCGGACCTCCTCGCACACGATTATTTTTCCTCTCAGTCTTCATCGCTCATTTCCCGCAAAAGTTTAATGGTTACGGGGAGGTCTTCCTTCGTCTGCCCCTCGCGCATGCGCGAAGCCCTCCGGGCGCAGCTGCTCATTTCGACGGAGCGTTCCCCCTCTCTTCTGTTCACGCCGAAACTGGTATAATTTAAATCTTCAGGAGGATGGGAGCGCCCCATGCGCAGGAGAATGAAAGAGGCAGGCGATAGGCACAGGAGGGGTCGGAAAAAGGACAGGCCCCCCTTAGCGAAGAGGCGGCAAAAGAGGAAAGAGCCATTTTCCGGCAAGCCGGAGCTGCTTGCTCCCGCGGGAAACCTGGAGAGCTTCTTTTCCGCCCTCGATGCCGGAGCGGATGCCGTATACATCGGGCTTCCCCGCTTCAACGCACGGATCAGGGCCGATAACTTCTCCATCCCCGACCTTGCGAAACTTATTCCCTATGCCCACGAGCGCGGCGCACGGGTTTACGTAACGGTGAACACCCAGGTCCTCGAAGAGGAGCTCCCCTCTTTCATCGACCTCGTCTCGGCGGCGTCCCTTTACTCCCCCGACGCGTTTATCGTGGGGGACCTCGGTGCCCTGGAGATACTGAGGACCCACTTTCCATCCGCCGAGATCCACGCAAGCACCATGATGGGGAACTTCAACGCGAGGATTCTCGATGTATACGCCGGACTGGGCGTGCGGCGGGCAATCCTCGAAAGGCATCTCGACCTGGAGCAGGTCAGGGAAGCTGTCAGGAGAAGCTCCCTCGACGTGGAGCTGTTCGTTCACGGCGCCATGTGCTTTTCCTACTCGGGGAAGTGTCTCTTTTCGAGCTACCTCGGCGGTAAGAGCGGAAACCGCGGGGAGTGCGTGCAGCCCTGCAGGCGGGTGTTCAGGGAAAGGAGGCTGAACCGTGAGGCATCCTTCTTCTCTGCGAAGGATCTCTCCCTGATGAGGATGCTGCCCGGGCTGATGAAGCTCGGGGTGCGGGCTTTCAAGATCGAGGGAAGGATGCGGGGGGCCGAGTACGTTCACGATGTGGTATCGGCCTACAGGAAGGCGATAGACAAAATTTACGCGGGGCAGGCCGAAGAGGGAGTTCTCGAGGGCGAGGCGATGCTCGAGGGGGTGATTGGACGGGAACGGGCAGGCGGGGTGATCTCCGGCGAAGACGAGACGAGCACGGCTACCTCGGAGACGGCGGGAGCCGTAGGGGAGTTTATCGGGAATATCGCTGCCATACGCCGCCCCTATGTGCTGATAACGAGCCGCTGTGAGCTGAAAAAAGGGGAGCGGCTGAGGGTGCAAAACCGTGTCACCGGCAGGGGAACGGGCTTTACCCTCCTCGCTATGGAGAGGAAGGACGACGAGATGTGGGTCAAGGTGCCCTTTGATGTCCGGGAGGGGGACCTCCTCTACCGGGTGAGCCCGGGGCGGGAAAGGAAAAAGGCCACCGAATCTGCCGCGTCCCTGTATGCGGGCCTTCCCTCGTCGGGCACCCGCTTCTCCGTGTTCGTGAAGGGGGCCGTCATAACCGTGACTGGCTCCATGGCAGGCTTCAGGAAACGCTACGACTTCCGGGTCGAGGGGAAGAGAGAGGAGGCACGGGTCAGCCCCGCTGCGCTGGAGAAACTGCTCGCCGATTCCTACCGGGGGGACTTCCCCCTGGGGAGTGTCGTTCTGCGCGGGAACCCGCCGTCGGGAATTGCCCCCGGCGACGTGGTGCGGGTTTTTGAAAAGGCGTCGAAGGACTTCGACAAATCGCTCTACCTGGACCTGAAGAAGAGGAGGGTATCGATCATATCGTCCCTGAGGATACCGGGGACCCGGAAGGAGAGGAAGCCGACGGGCCTGTACGCCGCCGTCGAGACGGTAAGGGAGGCGAAGGCGATACGGGACATGGCCGACTACGTGATCGTCAGCGTGACCAAGAGCCTCGTGAGGGATTCACAGGAGCTGATGCCCTTTGACAGGAGCAAGCTGATCTTTGCCCTGCCGCCGTGCCAGTCGGACGCGCTCCTGACCTTTTACCGGGGGGGGATTAAGAAGATCGCCGACATGGGGTTTCGCAGGTTTGTCGTGCCCGATGTGGGATGGATAAAGGTGCTCCGGGAGCATGGCCCGGCTCGCAAAGTCGAGGTGATTTCGGACCACGGCCTCTATTCTTTCAATACCGCGTCGTGCCTGCTCCTCCACGGACTGGGCGTCTCCCGTTTTATTCTGCCCCTGGAAACCACGTTCAAGAATCTTTTGAAGGAGGCGAAGTTTCTGCGGGGGCTCGGGATATTGCCGGTTTTCATGAGCGTTCCCCTCATGGTGTCCCGCCTTCGCCCCTTCCGTGAAGACGGGGAGCGGTTGGTGGAAAGCCGGATGGGGGAAGAATTCAGGGCGGTCACGAAATCCCGGGGAACGGCTCTGTACCCGGAGATACACTACAGCGCAAGCGGCTACATAGACCGTTTCATGGGGATCGGCATAAGCGATTTTCTCGTGGACCTGAGAAACCTGCCACAGGGACAGTCAGCGGCTGTCCTGGACCATGTGTTGAGGGACCGGGAGATTCCCGGGACGTCCACCTTCAACCTCTTCAGGGAAAACTTTTAAGGGGGCCATGTGAGTTCCTTCAGGGAAAGGGTGTCACGCATAAGGAACATCGGCATTATCGCCCATATCGACGCCGGCAAGACGACCCTCACGGAGAGGTTCCTCTACTACTCGGGTATCAGCTACAAGATAGGGGAGGTCCATGACGGGGAGGCACAGATGGACTACCTTCCCCAGGAAAAGGAGCGGGGGATCACCATCACCGCTGCCGTCACCCAGTTCCCCTGGAAGGGAGCCGAGATTCACTTAATCGACACGCCCGGACACGTGGATTTCACCATCGAAGTGGAGAGGTCCCTTAGGGTCCTGGCGGGAGCGGTGGCGGTGTTCTGCGCCGTGGGAGGCGTCGAGCCCCAGTCCGAGGTGGTGTGGAATCAGGCGGTAAAGTTCCGGGTCCCCATCATAGCCTTCGTCAACAAAATGGACAGGCCCGGGGCCGATTACCTGAAGGTGATGGGGGAGATGAGGGAAAAGCTGGGAGCAAATCCGGTGATCGTCACCCTCCCCATCGGGTCGGAAGAGTCCTTCCGGGGGGTCATCGATCTGGTGAACATGGAATCCCTCACCTTTGATGATTCCGACCTGGGCAGGACCGTATTGCGGGGGGAAATACCCGCCGAGATGATGGAGGAGGCGGTAAAGCTCAGGGAAACGCTCGTCGAGGTTGCCGCGGACGCTGACGATGAGCTCGCGGAGCGCTACCTCGAGGGAGGGGAGATTCCCGTCGACCTTTTGAAGAGGGCGCTCCGGAACGGGACGATTGCGGGGAGGTTTCATCCGCTTTTCGGGGGCTCTGCCCTTCGCAACAGGGGGGTACAGCCGGTTATGGACGGGATCGTCGACTTTCTTCCCTCGCCGATAGAGGCCCCGCCGATGATAGGAAAGAATCCCGATACCGGCGTGGGGCTCACGCGCTCCCCTGACATATCCGGGCCCTTCTCCGCCCTTGCCTTCAAGGTGATCATGGAAGAGGGAAGAAAAACGGTTCTTTTGCGGGTCTACTCGGGGGAAGTCAGGGAGGGCTCGGTGGTGAAAAACATCCGGACCGGAGAGCGGGAGAAAGTGGCGAGGGTCTTCAGGATGCACGCGGGAAAAAAGGAGAGGACGGATGCGGGGCAGCCCGGCGACATCGTTGCCGTGAGGGGGCTCAAGAACGTCGGCACGGGGGACACGATATGTGACCCCGAAAACCCCATCGAATACGAGCCGATAGAGGTGAGAAAACCGGTCATCTCCGTCACCCTCGAGCCGGCCAGGATCAGCGACATCGAGAGGCTGAAGGAGGTGGTGTGGAAGATAACGGAAGAGGACCCCACCCTGCAATTCAAGGAGGATGAGGAAACGGGCCAGCTGATCCTTTCGGGAGTCGGTGAGCTGCAGCTCGACGTGAGCGTCGACAAGATGCACCGCTTTTACGGCGTCACCGCGAAGATGGGACGGCCCGAGGTGCTCATGCGGGAGACGGTTGCGGGCGTCGGAATCGGGGAGGGGTCCTTCGAACGGGATATAGAGGAGAAGCGGTACGCGGCCGTGGTAACGGCGCGCGTTTCGGCACGGGACAGGGGAACGGGGATACAGATCGAGCTTCGCGACACGGTGGCCCCGCTGGCCGATTCCGCAAAAGAGGCCGTGGTTCTCGGCATCAAGGAGGGGTCGGGCTACGGGGCCTTCGGGTACCCCGTCGAAGATATCCTGGTAGAGGTTCTCTCCGTCGAATTTCCCCATTCGGCTCACCTGCCGCAGATCACCAAGGTGGCCAGTGCCGGGGCCTTTCTCGAAGCGTACAGGTCTGCCGGGCCCGTGCTCCTCGAGCCGGTCATGGAGATAGAGATAACGGTGCCGGAAGAGTTTCTCGGGGGGGTGATTGGGGATTTTTCCTCACGGAAGGGAAAGGTCGAGTCGGTTGACAAGAGGGTGGGCTTCACGGTGATATCAGGAATCGTTCCCCTGAAGACCATGTTTGGCTATGCCACGGACTTGAGGTCGCTCACCCAGGGGCGCGGTGCCTTCACGATGAAATTCTTCACATTCGACAGCGTGTGAGCGATGGGGATTCCATATTTTTTTCCCGGCGGTCGAAACTGCGAAGGGTGGGCGGTTTTTTTTATATAATGTTACTGGGAGGGAGAGTGGCATGAAAAAGGAAAACAAACAGGTCAAACCCGAGTCAATCCTTTATGAGGTTATCGAGAACTTTCCCGCTCTGCGCCGAAAGATCGGCGAACTCTTCGGCAAGCGGTGCCTTTCCTGCCCGAGCTCGAAGCGGGAGACAATAGCCTATACGGCGTTCCATAAAGGCCTTGACCCCGATGTGGTGGTTCGGGACCTGAACAGCATCCTGTTGGGACAGAAAAAGGGCAAGTAAAGCCGGGTGGAGGGCAAGGACCCCTGGACATCATCGCGAAAATAGCGGAGGAGAGGATCAAGGAGGCCATCGAGAGGGGGGATTTCAAGAATCTCCCGGGGAAGGGAAGGCCACTCGTGATCGAGGACCTCTCCATGGTTCCCGAAGAACTGAGAATCTGCTACAAGGTATTGAAAAATGCCGGCCTCCTCCCCCCCGAACTGGAGCTCAGGAAGGAGATAGCCACGCTGGAGACGCTCCTTTCCACCGTGGACAGCGAGAGGGATCTTAAGAGCACGATTTCGATGCTCAATGAGAAGATCCTTCAGTTGAACATCCTCGAGAAGAGATCTCTGCCGCTGGAAAAAAAGCAGTACTATGTCGGTGCCCTCAGAAAGCGGCTGAACATTCCCCCCCGCTCAGAAAAGAAGCGGGGATAGACAATCATGAAAGCCGATACGGCCCCTTCCGGGTATGGAGAAATCAAAATACTCCTGCTCCCCTTCTGCCTGCGCAAAAGGGAGGTTGAGGATGTATCGGCGATTGCACGGAGCCGGGGTTACCGGGTCGTGGTGGCCACCACGACCTCCTTCGCCCTGTCCGAGGTCCGCAAGGCAGCCGTATCGAAGAAAAACATTCCCGTGAGAATAGTGGGCGTGGTGTGTGATGGGAGGGCGAAAAAGGTTGCTCTGGGCCTGTTTCTGCTGAAAGCGAGGCAGCTTTTCAAGCGGCTCGCCCTGATGAAAACGAGAAGGATCATTCTTTCCCGGGTGACCATACAGGGCGGCACCCGGTCGATGTTCGGCAGGAGAGACTGCGACATCGGAAACAACACCGTTCCCCGCGAGGACCTCATGGAGGCGCTTTACGGGGGGAGGATATTTTTCGTCCTGTAATTTTCCCCTTCAGTACCGGAGACCGGCTGCCCCGTGGAGCCGGGAGGATACGCGCCGGCCGACGGCGCTTTCCCGGCTGCGGGGCGGCGAGGAGATCAGCTTCCCCTGAAGCGGGGTGCCCGTTTTTCCCGGAATGCCCTCTTTCCCTCTACCAGGTCATCTGACTCCATGCACTTTCGTATGAGGGCGTCGGCCTCTGCCACCCGTTCCTCGTCCATCTTCCAGTGCTCCATGCACATCCTGAGCAACCGCTTCGTCCCCTGTATGGACAGGGGGGCATTCTCTGATATCTCCTTCGCCGTTTCGTATACCACCTGCTCGAGCTCTTCCGGGGGGACGATCCTGTTCACCAGGCCTATTTCGGCGGCTCTCACGGCGCTGACCAGGCGGGCCGTGAAGAAGAGCTCCTTGGTGAACTGGACGCCTATGATGTTCACGAAGCGCATGAGCCCCGCGGGCCGGTAGATGATTCCCAGCTTCGCCGGGGTCATGCCGAAGACGGCCCTGTCCGATGCAATTCTTATATCCCCGGCACAGGCAAGCTCGAGCCCCCCTCCGAAGGCGATGCCGTTCAGCATCGATATGACGGGGAACTTCACCGTTTCCACGGCATTGATCATGTCGTCGAAGGGGTTGGCCGACAGCAGCACCTGCTCTCCCGCCTCATCCCGGGAAGGGATTGCGTGAATGTCGTAACCGGCGCAGAAGGACTCATCGCCGTCACCCCTGATGACCAGGCACCGCAGGTCGCCCTCGCCGCTTACCTCCTGGAAGATCGTTTTCATGGATTTGAGCATGTCCATGGTGAGGGCGTTTTTTTTCGGCCTGTTCGATATGGTAACCGTGCCTATGTTGCCGTCTCTCCGGTAGAGTATTTTTCCCATGTTTTCATCCCCTTTCTTGTTATTCCGGCGACATCTCTTCTTTCGGCGGGATAACCCTGCCGACGATGGCCCGCGCGGGCCCGAGGCGAAGCATGAATCCCGCCAGGACGAACAGGATACCCAAAGCGACTGAGCCCAGGGCCAACCTGATGAGGGCCCCGCCCATTTCGTCCCAGCGGGGGAGGAGGTCAACCCTTCCGAGGAGCTCCCGTGTTCCGATTATGGAGAGGGCGCACAGGATCGCTGAAACGAAGGGGACCTTCACCGTCCGGAACGAGAAGGGTATAGCCGTCTTACGGAGCAAGAAGCCGTAGAGCAGGAGCGTGTGGAGGACTATGCCGATCGTCGAGGCTCCGGCAAGGCCGTTCACGCCGTAATTGACCATCAGGAGGTAATAGGCAGGAAGCGTTAAAATCCACGCGACGGACCCGATAATCGTGGGGGTGAGCGTGTCTTTCATCGCGAAAAAGCCCCTCGCCACGATGTTTTGTGAACACCAGAAGGGAATTCCCAGGGAGAAGAGGGAGAGGGCCGAGGCGGTGTTGACCGCGTCGTGAATGTTGAAGGCGCCTCTCTTGAACACCAGGAGGACCACTTCCCGGGAAAAGAGAAAGACCAGCGCGGCGGCGAAAGCGGAGGAGTAGAAGACCCAGTCGAGGGCGGCGCTCATGTCGCCGAACATGGACCTGATTTTACCCTGGGCCGCCTGCTCGGCGAGGAAGGGATAGGAGGCAACTCCCGATGCCTGGCCGAGAACCCCGATGGGAACCTGTGCGAGCCTCCGTGCGTTGTTCAGCCACGTTATCGCTCCCGCGACGAGGAAAGAGCCGAATACCCTGCTCATCCATTCGTCCACGAAAACGAGGGAGAAGCCGAGCATGATGGGTATGGAAAGCCGGATGAACTCCCTGAATCCCGGGTTCCTTGCGTCGAAGTGCAGCCGTATCCTGAGGCCCGATGCAAAGGCTCCGAAAAGCTGGATGAGAAAGTTCCCGAGAAAGGATCCGGCGAGGACACCCCAGGCGAACCCTTCCATCCCCAGCTTTTTCCCGAGCAAAAGCCCTCCCGCAATGATCCCCGCGTTATAGATGAGAGGCGCCAGCGCGGGTATGAAGAACTTTCCCCGTGCGTATTGGACCGCCATGAGCAGGCCGCCGGTGTAAAAGAACATCTGGGCCGGCATGACGATCCTCGTCAATCTGGCGGTGTATGCTATCTGATCGCCCTGGAACCCGGGTGCTATGAGGGGAACGAGCTGTTCGGCGAAAACCTCGCCGACAATGATCAGCGCGACCAGAATGACGGAAAATATACAGAATATGGCGGAAAAAGCGCGGTTCCCTCCGTCCCTGTCGTCCCTGCTCAGGTAGTCGGCGTAGATGGGGATGAAGGTGATGGAAAGAGACGCGCCCGCCAGAAGGTAGTTCAGGAAATCGGGGATGGTGAAAGCGGCAAAGTAGGCGTCCGTGCCCGCGTGGGCTCCCTGGGTGTACGCGATGACCGCATCCCGGGCGTACCCGAGGATCCTGCTGAGAAAAACGCTGCTCACCATAATCAGTGCAGCAGCGCTCATTTTTTTTCTCGTTTCGTCCATCAACCGGTTCCGGGACACGTGACCCTGTTTCGGGAGTCGTTTATTATAGATACGATTTTTTATCGACAAAATCAAATGAAGGCCGAAAAAGGGATTCAAATATTTCCCCCGAAGTGAGAAAATGAGTGTGCAGGGTGGGGAAAAACGGGGTAAAATAATCCCACAACAATAAAACGTCATTTTATTAAAGAAGACAAAGGAGGGTGCTTATGATAATAGGATACCCGAAAGAAGTGACTCTGCGGGATGGCATGCGCGTTACCATCAAGCCGTTCGAGAAGAAAGAAAAGGAGTCTGTCTTCGAGTTCTTCGTTTCCCTTCCCGAGGAAGACAGGTTGTATCTGAAGGATGACGTGACGGACCCCCTCGTGGTGGAAAAGTGGGCCCGCGAGCTCAATTACGACAAGGTCTTTCCCCTTCTTGCCTGGTACGACAACCGGGTGGTGGGAGATGGCACGCTCCACAGGACGATAACGGGATGGATGCACCACATCGGCACCATCCGGATAGCGATTGCGCGGGATTTTCAGAGGAAGGGCCTCGGCTCGGTCATAGCGCAGGAGCTCTTCTTCTATGCGCTGAAGTGCGGCCTCGAGAAGATCGTTGCCGAGATGATGGAAATTCAGTACGGCGCGCTGAAGGTCTTCGAGAAGCTCGGGTTTATCCACGAGGCGACGCTGAAGAACCATGTCCTCGATCAGATCGGGGTCAAGCACGACCTGCTCATTTACACGAAAGATCTGGTCCAGTTCTGGAACGAGATACGGGACCACGAGTTCTTTTCCATTCCCACCCGCCACATGGAGGAGTAAGGGGAGGGGGGCGCGTTTGCCGCTTCCGGATCAAGACCCGATAATTTACTTCCACCGGCCACAGAGGGCTTCACCGGGGCTGCGCTGCCGTCTCCGCTGCCTGCCTACGTTTCCACGTCCATCTTTATGAGCGCTTTTTGATATGCCTGGAGCACGTCCTTCCGGTATATGACACCGATCAGCTTCCCCGTAATCCGGTTGTCGATGACCGGCAGCTGTTCGACGTTCTTGTACCCGAACCTGTTCAGGGCCGTGAAGAGATCGTCTTCGGGGGAGACTGCCACCACATCCGTCGTGGCGACGTCGTTGGCCCTCACCAGCTCCGCCAGTTCGTCTTCCCTGACGAAGGACTTGATGTCGGAAAAGGTGATGACCCCCATCAGCTTGTGATTTACGTCGTGGATGTAGAGGTAGTTCGTCGGGTTCGTTATGAATATCTGGATGAGCTCCTCGAAGCTCGCCGCGGGGTTGATCGTCGAGAATGCGCTCTTCATTATGTCCGAGACACGCATCGACTTGAGGACCCCCATTTCCCTTCCCGACACGATGTCGATGCCTTTCTGGTGCAGCTTGAAGGTATAGAGTGAGTAGGGGAGAAATCGCTTTGCAACGATCATGGCGATGATCGTCGCCGTCATCAGGGGGAGGATGATCTTGTAGTCGTTGGTCATCTCGAAGACGATCAGGATCGCCGTTATCGGGGCGTGTACGACCGATGCCAGGAAGGCGGCCATGCCCACCAGCGCGTATGCCCCCGGCGATGAGATCACGCCGGGAAGAAGGACGAGGAAGAGCTTCCCCAGCGCCCCGCCGAGCATCCCGCCGATGAAGAGGGAGGGCCCGAGAACCCCACCCGACCCGCCGCTGCCTATCGAGAAGGAGGTGGTGATGATCTTCAAAAGGGCAAGGGCAAGGAGCAGATACCACGCACCGATCCCGAAGAGCGCCTCGTTCACCGAATCCATGTGGGTGCCGAGGACCTCGGGAAATACGATCGCAACGACGCCGACGATCAGCCCCCCCAGAGCGGGTTTGACCAGGGGGTTTGCCGGGAGCTTCTCGTTGAAATATTCGTCCGTTTTGTCCAGGAGGAGGATGAATCCCACGGCGAGGAGGCCGCAGATGGCCCCCAGGGCGGCATAGGGAAGGAACTCGAGGACGCTTTTGAGCTCGTACGCGGGGACCTGGAACTGCAGGATGTTGCCGAGGAAGGCCCTCATGGTGACCGTTGCGATCACCGACGAGATCACGATGGGACCGAAGGTCTGGAGGGAAAAATCGCCCACCATGACTTCCAGGGCGAAGAAAACGCCGCCGATGGGGGCGTTGAAGACGGCCGCGATTCCACCTGCCGCTCCGCATCCCACCAGGGTCTTCATCATTTCGCCGGAAAGCCGCAAGAACTGCCCGACGCTCGATCCGATGGCCGCCCCTATCTGGGCGATCGGCGCCTCTCTTCCCACGGAGCCCCCCGAACCGAGGGTTACTGCCGCGGTGAGGGTTCGGATGATGGTCGTCCTCGGTTTTATGAGGCCTCCCCTCAGGGTGATCGACTCCATCGCGTCCGGTACTCCGTCCCCCTTTGCCTCCTGCGGGAAGAGCTTTATGAGGGGGGCGATGAGGAAGCCGCCCAGGGCCGGAAGGATGAAGATGAGATACCGGGTTTTCCTGAGGAGTTTCTCGTGGATCTCCCCGAAGAATATCCAGGTGAAAAAGTCTATCAGCTTTATGAATACGACCGCGCCGAGGCCGGCCAGGGCTCCCACGAGAATGGCGAGCAGGAGGTTGAACGCCTGGTCGGAGATTCCGAGACGGCTCAGTGTCCGGAATATGACCTTTCTGATCGGCTCTCCCAGGCGCCTGCTGGTGACCCCTTTGACCTGTTTGAAAAAACCCCGCATCAACCTTCCGGATGACCCGAAAAACATAGATATTTTGGGCCGTTCCACATCTGTATACCACAGGTGGGCGGGTATTCTCAAGATTCGAAAGCAAAGGGTGAATTTTTTCGGCGCGTTTGGTTTCGAAACAAGTGGGAGACGCGACGCCGGGAAGGCCGCCGCCCGACCGGGAGAGCCCCGTTACCGCGCGCGAAAGTCCTTGCCTGTTGGTACTTTACCTTTTTCAACGGGTGTGTTAATGGTATTCTGTTTCTGGAAAGACTTTTCCCGCATTAAATCGACAAGACAGGATAAAGGAGGATAACGTGGGCAAGAACATCGTACAGAAGATTATCGATTCTCACCTCGTATCGGGTGAGCCCGTGCCCGGGAAGGAGGTCGGTATACGGATCGACCAGACGCTCACCCAGGACGCAACGGGCACCATGGTGTACCTGCAGTTCGAGGCCATGGGGATCCCGAGGGTCAGGACGGAGCTTTCCGTGTCGTATGTTGACCACAACACCCTCCAGGAAGGGTTCGAGAATGCCGACGATCACGTATATCTTCAGACGGTCGCCGCCAAGCACGGCGTGTATTATTCGCGGGCGGGGAACGGGATATGCCACCAGGTCCACCTCGAGAGATTCGGCGCCCCCGGCAAGACGCTCCTGGGGTCAGATTCTCACACGCCCACCAATGGCGGGATAGGGATGATTGCCATCGGCGCGGGCGGGCTCGACGTGGCCATCGCCATGGCCGGCGGTGCCTTCTTCCTGACCTATCCGAAGGTGTTGAAGGTCAATTTCACGGGGAGGCTTTCTCCCTGGGTGTCGGCGAAGGACGTCATCCTGAGGCTCCTCGAGATATTGACGACGAAGGGAAATGTGGGCTGGGTCGTCGAGTACGGCGGGGAGGGCATCAAGTCCCTCAGCGTCCCCGAGCGGGCGACGATTACCAACATGGGAGCCGAGCTCGGCGTCACGACGAGCGTTTTTCCCTCTGACGAGATCACCAGGGCATTTTTGAAGGCCCAGAAGCGCGAGTACGCCTGGGTTCCGCTCGAAGCGGACGATGATGCACAGTATGAGAGGGTCCTGGACATAAACCTCGCCGAGGTGGAGCCGATGGTTGCCCAGCCCCACAGCCCGGACAACGTGGCGAAAATTCGCGATATTGCGGGAATGGAGGTACACCAGGTCCTCGTCGGTTCCTGCACGAACTCCTCATACAAGGATGTGTCCACGGTGGCGAAGATACTGGAGGGAAGGCTGATTAATTCCTCGGTCAGCTTCGGCGTGGCTCCCGGCTCCCGGCAGGTGCTCCTCATGGCCGCAAACGAAAGCTCCGTTGCCAAGCTGGTCGGCGCCGGTGCCCGGATCCTCGAGGCAACGTGCGGCTTCTGCATCGGGGCGGGACAGGCGCCGCAGTCGGGAGCGGTCAGCGTCAGGACGAACAACAGGAACTTTTTCGGCCGGTCGGGCACGAAGGACGCGGGGATCTACCTGGTGAGCCCGGAGACGGCTGCTGCATGCGCGATCAAGGGTGTCATCGCAGATCCGCGGGACGTGGCGGAGGAATATGGTCTCGAGCCTCCCGACATCGGCGCCCCCGATGAGTTCATCGTGGACGACACGATGATCATCGTGCCTCCCGGGGACCCCTCGGGGTTAGCGATCAAAAGAGGCCCCAATATCGGCAATCCCCCCGAGGCAGCGCCTCTTCGGGACAGCATACAGGGGGAGATCACCCTCAAGGTGGGTGACAAGATAACCACCGACCATATCATGCCCGCCGGGGCACGGCTGAAGTACCGGTCGAACATTCCCAAGTATGCCGAGTTCGTCTTTGAGAGCGTCGATGCGGAGTTTCACAGGAAAGCACTCGAGAACAAGGGCAAGGAGGTTGACAACATCATCGTGGGCGGCATGTCCTACGGCCAGGGCAGCTCCCGGGAGCACGCCGCTATCTGCCCGAGTTACCTCGGCGTGCGTGCGGTCATCTCCAAGTCCTTCGAGAGAATTCACTCGGCGAACCTCGTCAACTTCGGCATCCTTCCCCTTCTGTTCGCACGTGAAGAGGACTACGACCGGGTCGACCAGGGCGATGCGATCGAGCTTCCCGGGGTGAAAGAGGCCATACAGAAGGGTGATACGGTCACCGCGGTGAACAGGACGAAGGGCTTCGAGTTCGAGCTCAAGCACACGCTCTCGGGGCGCCAGATCGAGATACTCCTTGCGGGCGGCAGGCTTCAGTACACGAAGATGAAGGGAAGCCAGTAAACAAGAGAGCTCGAGAGCGACAGAGCGATAGAAAACGGGACACGGGACTACCATCTTGCCGATAG
>WVXK01000018.1:0-12064 GCA_011773515.1 Deltaproteobacteria bacterium | reverse complement strand
AGAAACGCGAAACCGGTTTCCCGGGACCCGGGACTACCATCTATTCATACTCATATTCGTACAGCGTGTAGCGGGGCAGCAGTTTCTGGGGGATCCCCTCTATGAACCGGGAGGGCTTTGAAAGCACGGACTGGGTCTGCCGGTCGAAGATATGAATGGGGGATGAGAAGAACAGGTTCGTCTTCGCCCTCGTGGCGGCCACGTAGAGGAGCCGTCTTTCCTCCTCGAGCTGGTAGGGGTCATCGATGGATTTGAGGGACGGAATCCTGCCGTCGAGGACCCATATGATGAAGACGGTATGCCACTCGAGGCCTTTGGCCGAATGGATGGTGGAGAGGGTGAGGTAATCCGTTTCCCTATCCGTCCCCGTTACGTCGGCGACACTCGCCTCTATGGGTTCGAGCGTCACATCGGTCAGGAAGGTTTCGAGTTTCCTGTACCGCTCGGCGATGACCTCGAGCTGGTCGAGGTCCTTGAGCCTTTTCGGGTAGTTGTCGAACTTTTTTTCCATGACCGGCCGATAGAAGTTGTTGATGAGCTGTACCCTCTCCGTCAGCGGCATGTCGTCCCCCGAGAGCGTGATGAGGAGTTCGGACAGCCGCGCACACTCCTCGCTCCTCCCCCCTTTGGCGAGCTCTTCCGCTACCTGGCGCATGGACTCGCCGCCCATCAGCCTTCGGGCCAGCGCGGCGGCTTTTTTCTTTCCAATCCCCTCGGCGAGCCTGAATGCCCGAAGGGAGCTTATTTCGTCAAGGGGGTTTGCGATGATGCGCAGTATGGCCAGCACGTCCTTGACGTGGGTCGTTTCCATGAATTTGAAGCCGCCGAATTTCCGGTAGGGAATGTTCCTCTTGGCGAGTTCGATCTCGAGGTCGAAGGAGAGGAAGGATGCCCGGAAGAGGACGGCCATGTCTTTCAGGTCGACCCCCTCTTCGTGCAGCTCCAGTATCTTGTCGGCCACGAAGAGGGACTGCATTTTTTCGTTCGGCGTGGCGACGAGCCACGGGGGGTCGCCTCCCCTTTTGCTCGTAAAGAGCCTCTTCGGGAACTTTTCCTCGGCCCTCTCGATGATGACGTTCGTCAAGTCGAGGATGGGCTGGGTGGACCGGTAGTTCTCCTCGAGATACAGGANNAGATACAGGATCCTGGTGTCGGGAAACATGGAGGGAAAGTCCATGATGTTCCTGAAATCCGCTCCCCGGAAGGAGTATATGCTCTGGGAGTCGTCTCCCACGGCCATGATGTTCCTGTGATTTTCTGCCAGCAGGAAGGATATCTCTGCCTGGAGGCGGTTTGTGTCCTGGAACTCGTCTATCATGATGTACCGGTACCGGTTCGAGAGTGCCTCCCTCACCTCCGGGTGGTCGGAAAGAAGCTTGACCAGGTTCACCAGGAGGTCGTCGTAGTCCATGAGGTTCTTTTCCCGCTTCATATCCGCGTAGTGGATGGCGATCTTTTCGATGTCGCCGGTAACATAGGAAAAGTGGGTGAAATCAGACAGGATCACGTCTTCAATCGATGAGGTCTTGTTGATCGACTTGCTGATAATTTCCCCCACCGTTTCCTTCCGGGGAAACCTGACCATCCTTCCCGCGTATCCCAGCTCCTCCCTCACCAGTCCCACGAGGTCGAAGGCGTCGCTCCGGTCGAGGATGGTAAAGTTGTTCGTGTAATCGGTCAGGTGCGCGTACTGCCTCAGGATGCCGTTTGCAAAGGAGTGGTACGTCCCCCCCGCCACCTTTTCACATCGTGCGTCGGTCATGAGGGCAGCCCTTCTCAGCATCTCCTCCGCAGCTTTTCTCGTGAAGGTGAGCAGAAGTATCGACTCGGGATCGATCCCGTAGGATATCAGGCAGGCGACCCGGTAGATGAGTGTCCTCGTCTTCCCGGATCCCGCGCCGGCGATGACGAGAAGGGGATTTTCCCGGTGAAGGGCCGCCTCCCGCTGGGCCTCGTTCAGGTCCCTTTCCAGGTTCAGGTCTCTCAGTTTTTCCCCGTCGGGTATGAGCTTGTATTTCCTCATGAATCGTCTGACTCCCTCACGTTGCGTAGCAGTAGAGGCAGGCGTGCCGGCAGCTCCCGTAGGTGCCTATGTCCCTGCTGTCGGTGCACCCGCATCCGGGCCTGGTGGGGTTCTTCTTCATCCCTCCCCGGGCGCTGACAAACCCCAGGAGGTACTCCCCGTCGATGCAGGCGCCTTTCTCGAACCCCGCCTCCGCAAGGGCCGCGCTCGCGCACGACAGCATGTGGAGGCCGTATTCTCTCCCGGCGGAAAGGAGCTTTCGCAACAAGCCGGCATCGTGTCCCCCCTTTTCCGGGAAATCGTGGGCGCTGAGTCGTCGTGCCGCCTTGACGTAGGGGTGGAAGGTGGCCACGTAACAGCGTGAAACACGATGAGATATCGAATCTGCTATGCGCCTGAAGCGTGCGAGGGTGCGCCCGCCCTCCTCGAAGGGCAGCAGCGGATCGAACCTCCAGAACACCCTGTCTTTCCCCAGCACGTCCGAAAGGTCCCGGACGGCCCCGGCGACGGACCGCCAGGAGGGGACTTTTTTTTCCAGGAACCCCCCGTATCCGTTGATGGTCACGTGGAAGAAGACCGGCTGCCCCTTACCGGCGAGCTCTTCGATTTTTCCCAGCGCCGGCGCTGGATTTTTCGTCCAGAAAACAAAGCAGGCCACGTCTTCGGGAAGGAGCGACACGGTGTAGGGTCTGCCCGAAAAGGGGTTTTTCACGGAGACGGACCCCCCTTCGAGGCTGCGGGCAAACCACTCCCAGTGAAATGCCGGAATGTCGGTCCTCCTGCTGACGCTGACGATTTCTCCCATTGTACGAAAGGGTCCGGTGGAAAGGCTATCGCTTCGATAATGGCCTGCCGCAGTGGGTACAGTACGGCGATTTTGCGTCGACATACCGGGTGCAGTGGTGGCACTGGATGGTGGGGTCTTCCTTCCTCTCCTCCTTGTCCTCATCCCACGTTTCATCGTCGTAGTATTTCCAGTCGTCCCGGGACATGAAAAACCCCCTTTCTCGTTTTTTCCTCGTTTTGAAGTGCAACGGCTTTTGTGTTATCCGCCTCCGTCGTGCCGTTTCCCTCTCCTGCTTAACTGTGACTATTATAGTGCAAATTTGCAGAAGAGATGGCGCTGATTGCCGGCGGCTCAGCTGCCCGGCTTCCCCGTTATCCTCTCCAGGTTTTTCAGGAGGATGTCGATCTCCTCGTCGGTTCCCACGGTGATTCTGACACAGTCGAAGAGGCGCTCCGTGTTGAAGTAGCGAACCAGGATCTTTTTCTTTTTCAGGTCCCGGTAGAGCCCGTTCAGCCCGACGCCCTTTATCCTGGCGAGCACGAAGTTTGCGGCCGAGGGAAAGACAAAGAAGCCGAGTTTTTCAAGGGATGCCGTGAGCCTCTCTCTCGTCCGGACGATTTTTTTCGCGTTTCTTCTCATCCACGGCATGTGGCCGAGTGCCGCACACCCCGCGGTGAGGGAGATGCTGTTGACGTTGTATGAGTCCTTTACCTTCCTCATCTCGTCGGTGATCCAGGCGGGCGCAAAGGAGAGGCCGAGCCGGATTCCTGCCAGCGAGAATGACTTGGAAAAGCTGCGCAGGACGACCACGTTGTCACATGAGCCTACCAGGCCGAGGGCGGTTTCTTCGGCGAAGTCGACGTAGGCCTCGTCGACCACCACGATCCCCCCGAACTTTCTGGCCACCTTCTTGATCGTGCCGGCGGGCGTGAAGGTGCCGGAGGGCGAGTTGGGGTTTGCCAGAAAGAGTATCTTCCCCGGTACCGAGGAGATTTCTTCCGGGAGGGTATAGTCGTCGGGAAAGGGGACCGTCACCGGCTCCGCTCCCTGAATGTGCACGAGGGTCTCATAGAGGGTGTAGGTGGGGTGGGGGTAAACGACCCGGTCTCCCTCGCCGGCAAAGACCCGGGTCAGAATGGCGAGGAGCTCGTCCGATCCGTTTCCGCCCAGGATGCAGTTTTCCGGAACGTTGTATACCCGGGAGGCCCTCCGTATGAGGGGAGTCAGGTCGGGGTCGGGATAGAGCCTCAACTCCTTGCGGCCCGCCTTTTTTATCGCCTCCAGCACTTTTGGAGAGGGCGGGTAGGGGTTTTCGTTCGTGTTCAGCTTGATGTATCTCAACGTGCCCGGCTGCTCCCCGGCTACGTACCCGGACATTTTTCTCACGTTTTTTCTCACCAGCTGTTTTTTCTTCATGGGCTCATCACCTGTGACAAAAATCTTCTCCAGGCCTCCGAAGACCTCCTGACGACTTCGGAAGAGGTGCAGTAGGCGACCCGGAAGTGCCCGGGGCAGCCGAACCCGCTGCCGGGGACGATGAGAATCCTGTTCTCCCTCGCCGCGTCGATGAAGGCGGCTTCGCTCACCCCTGCGGGAACTTTCGGGAAAAAGTAAAAGCCCCCCTCGGGGAGGAGAAAATCGATTCCCCCGTCGGTGAATATCCCCGCGAGGGCCTCCCTGTTGGCGCGGTACACGGAAAGGTCCGGCCCGGCGCTTTCGACGGCTCCCGAAACCCTCTGCATCAGGGCCGGCGCATTGACGAATCCCAGGGTCCGGTTTGCAAACACCATGGCTTCGAAAATTTCATCGGACAGGGTAGCGTCGGGTGATATGGCCGCGTAGCCGATCCTCTCCCCGGGGATGTTCAGATCCTTCGAGTGGGAGTAGACGACGACGGAGTTGCGTATGTGGGCCGCCGGGGGGATGAAGGGCGCCTCCCCGAACACGACCTCCCGGTAGGGCTCGTCTGAAATCGCGTACACGGCCCTGCCGGTTCTCTCTTCGTGCCTCTCCAGGATCTTTCCCATTCCTTCGAGCGTATCTTCCCGGTATACCCTGCCCGTCGGGTTATTGGGCGTGTTGAGAATGACCGCCTTTACCTCGTCGGACAGGCTCCTTTCAAGGCTGTCAGGATCGGGCTCGAAATCCTTCCCCGTTTCGAGAACGACGGGAACGCCGGCGAAGTTTTCCACGTAGAAGAGGTATTCCACGAAGTAGGGTGAGAAGCAGATGACTTTTTCTCCGGGGTTCAGGAGCGCCTTCAAAACGACGTTCAGGCCACCAGCCGCGCCGGCGGTCATCAGGACATTTTTTCCCTCGAAGTCCCTTCCCGTCATCTTTGCGAGTTCCCTCGCCTTTTTTTCCCTCACGGCGGGATAGCCTGCGTTTTCCATGTAGGCGTGCATACCGGGCTCGGGTTTGGAGAGGATTTCTATCAGCGTGGTGTAGAATGCGGGGGGCGGGTCGCCGAAGGGATTGCCGATGGAAAAATCGAAGACGTTTTCGTCGCCGAACTCCCTCTTCAACCTCGCTCCCTCCTCGAACATTTTCCGTATCCAGGAGCTCCTGGTCAGGGCCTCCTTTATCGCCTTCGCGTACAATTGAGCCACCTCTTATCGTTTGCCCTCATCGTTTTTCTCCACGGAGAGCCCCGGTCTATCCGTGCCCCGCTCCTGCGTCTTCACCGGCCTCTGTCCTTTACCGGCGCTCTTCCACCTGCATGTCAGGGACGCCGACTTTTTAAAAAATCGATGAGACGCTCCGTCCCCCAGGTGTTTATCACGTCCTCCGACTCCAGCCAGCCTCTCCGGGCAACGCCGATCCCGAAGTGAAGGTTGTTAAGATCGTCGATGTGGTGCATATCCGTCGCGATGGCCACCTTTACCCCGCCTGCCTTTGCCATCCTGCAGGTCCTGTCGTCGATGTCCAGCCTTTTCGGATGGGCGTTCAACTCCAGCACCACGTTGTGTCTCGCCGCCTCCTCGATGATCTTTTCAACATCCACCTCGTATCCCGCCCTCTCCCCGATAAGCCTTCCCGTCAGGTGCCCGATCATATCCACGACCCCCGTCTGCATGGCCGCCAGTATCCTTTCGGTGGCCCTTTCCCGGGACTGGGAGAGACCGGAGTGAATGGACCCCGTGACGAAGTCGAGTTCCCGAAGGATGGAGTATTTCAAATCTAACGCCCCGTCTTTTAAGATGTCAACTTCAACTCCGGAAAAAATCGTGACCCCCTTCTTCCTGCTGTTGACCTTTTCGATGATTTCCTTCTGCCGCAGCAGTTCGTTTTCGTCGAGCCCTCCGGCTATCCGCAGGGACTTTGAGTGGTCCGTGACGCAGAAATAGCGAAACCCCCTCTCCTCCATGAGCCGTGCTATTTCATCGAGGGTGTGGAAGCCGTCGCTCCAGTCGCTGTGGAGGTGCATCTCCCCCTGTATCATGTCTTCCGTGACGAGGCGGGGGAGTTTTCCCTCGATCGCCGCTTCCACCTCGCCCGAGTCCTCCCGTATCTCCGGCGGTATGAATTCCATTCCCAGCTGCCGGTAGATCTCCTCCTCTGTTTTCGAGGCGACCGTCGTGCCGTCCTTTTCCCTGAACAGGCCGTATTCGGACAGTTTCAGCCCCTTTTTCCTGGCTATTTGCCGCAGCCGCACGTTGTGGGCTTTTGACCCGGTGAAGTAGGCCAGGGCGCTGCCGAAGGCCTCCCGGGGGACCACCAGCATGTCGGCCTGCACCATGTTCAGTATGGTGACGCTCCCTTTCGTGTCCCCTGCTGCGAGGATCTCCGACACCTGGGGAAGCGCGGTGAAGAGATCTACCAGCTCCCGCTTCGATTCAGAGATAGCCAGTATGTCGATGTCCCCGATGGTCTCCTTCATCCTCCGTATCGAGCCGGCGACTACCACGGATTCAGCGAGGCCCGATTCACGGATTTGCCGGGTCAGGGCTTCGGCCAGCACATATGCCTCTCCCAGGGGGAGCCTTTGCCGGGAGTGTTCGTAGAACTCCATGCCCCGCAGGATGTTCTCCACGGTTTTTGCCCGGATCCCGGGCAGCTCGAGGAGCGTTCCGTCACGGATCGCTTCCTTGAGCTTTTCGAAGCTGTCGATTCCGAGTTTTCTGAAAAAGAGGGAGACCTTCTTGGGGCCGAGCCCCGGGATCTTCTTCAGCTGGAGCAGTTCGCCGGGGACCGTTTTGCGAAGCTCCTCGAGGAGGGGGATTTCCCCCCCGGTGCGCAACTCCCCTATCTTCCCGGCAATATCCTTTCCCACCCCCGGGATCTCGGTCAGCTCCCTCTCCGTATACTTTTCCACCGACTCGGGATGAGCCATCAGGGATTCTGCCGCCCTGCGGTAGGCCCTTATCCGGAAGGGATTTTCGTCCTGAAGCTCGAGGTAGTCGGCGATCAAGTTCAGCTTCTCGGCAATTTCCCTGTTATCTGCCATGTGGGTTCATCTTTCGGGCGTTGCGGCCTCAATTGCATGTGTGAAAGAGGCCATAGGATGTATAATAGTGTAATTCGAGACGAAGGGGGACAGAAAAAAGGATGCCGGGGAGACAGGTGATGGGTCGCGTGGCCGCGATAGCGGCTCTGGTTGCTGCGTGCTTGATGCTCCTTTCATCCTGCTCGCAGACGAGGGCGCGTTACGTTGCAATACAATACGGGGCTCTCGGGCGGCAGCAGAAGGCTGAAGGCACATATGCCAGGCTCACGGTGAACGACTTCTCGGACGTGAGGGAAGACAGGGACGGAGTCGGTGTGGACTACACGAATGCCGCGGATATTTTTCCCACCGAGCCGGTGGGGACAAGCGTGTCGCAGGTCATCGGGAGCATCCTCCAGGAAAAGGGCTTTGAGGTCATCAGGATAAGCAGGCAGGATAGCCCTGAAGGCTACAGCGCGGAATACGAGGCAGAGTATCACCTGACGGGGGCGATAGAGGAGCTGACCATCACGGTGAAAGGAAAGGGGCTGCTCGTCCACTTCGACTCCCGCGGGGTGATTCAATTTTCCCTCTTCAACGGGGTGGGGAAGATGGTGTGGTCGGGAAAAATGCAAGCCGAGCTCTCGACCTCCTCTCCCTTCGTCACGGAGAAGGCCATAGAGAAATCTATCAACGAATGCGTGATGCTTCTCGGCGAGGCCCTGGCAAAGGACGAAAAGTTCCTCGCAGTTACCGCCACGAGATGACGGGTGAGACAGGAAAAAGACCCGACCCGCCTTTTCCCGGCATGCCGACCGAAATGATAGAGGTAAAAAAACGGTGCGGGATGGGCCCTTCCGGCGGCGTGGTTGCTTGCGAGATCATGGTTGGGGAACCGGGGGCGTTGGGACAATGGAATTTCGGGTAATAGGCTCCCTCAGCGAGGCCTGGGATGTCGTGGACAGGCTGAACGATCTGTCTTACGAGCCCTCCCCGTTTCTCACCTCGCGGTACCTCCGGGCGTGGGACACCTATTTCTCGGCCACCATGGAGAAGCTCGTCATCGCGGGGGTGCAGGGGGAGAAGGTACGGGGTGCCGGCCTCTTTTACCTCCGGGAGAAGCCCTCCACATACTTTCTGATCGGCGGCAAGTCTCTCTCCGACAGGCTCGGATTCGTGATCGAGCGGGGTTTCGAGCAAAAGTTCATCGGGGGTTTCTTTGCCTACCTCGCCGGGATGGAGAGCATGCGGGGTTCCCGCTTCGTGATCAACAACGTAAACGGTGGCACTCCCCAGCAGGAGGTGCTGGAGGATATCCGGGGAAAGACCGCCGGCCTCAAGATGGAAACCGTCGATTCATCCCCCTACATCGAACTCCCCGCCGATTTCGATGCCTATCTCATGTCCCTCTCGGGGAAGCAGCGGCACGAGCTCAGGAGGAAGATCAAGAGGGCATCGGAGGGCCTGGGCGGAATACGTGTCGATGTTGTCGACGGGCGGGACGCGTCGAGGCTCCCGCTGGCGATGGAGGAGTTCGTGAGACTGCACAGCTCCTCGAACACGGGGAAGCTCAATTTCTGGAAAGGGCGCAGGAGGGAGTTTTTCGACGCAATAGCCGGGGAGTTCGGGGAGGCAGGCTGGCTGAAAATTCTCTTCCTCCTCGGCGGGTCCCGGGATGAGCGGGTGGCGGCGCTGATGATCTTCGACTACGGGGGTGACTACCTGCTCTACAACTCCGGGTTCGACCCGGCCCACAGGAGGTCTTCACCGGGTATCGTGCTGATATCCGATGCAATAAAGCGCGCAATCGGTGAGGGCAGGAAGCGCTTCGATTTTTTACGGGGAGAGGAGCGGTACAAGTACGAGCTGGGTTCGCGGAACCGGGCCGTTTACCGTGTGGAGTTCGATGTATGAAAATTGCCGTCATCTCCTATCACACCTGCCCCTACGAGCCCTTCGGCCGGGGATACTCGGGGGGGATGAACGTGTTTTTGCGGGAGCTGATCGAGCGCCTGTCCTTCATGGGCGTTTCCGTAGATGTCTTTACCCGCTCTGTTGACGATGATTACGTTTCCGTGAAGAATGAGCACCTGAAGGTGTACCACGTGGGGTGCCGCCTTCCCCCATCCCCGTCTCTGGCAGATTTCCTCGCCGCGGGAGGCCGTTTTTCCGAGGGCGTGCTCGGGTGTCTCGGTGAGGGGACCGACCTTGCCTTCAGCAATTACTGGCTTTCGGCACCCGTTTCCCTTGCGGTGAAAGCACGGATGGGCATCCCCGTTGTGCACATGAACCATACCCTGGAAAAAGTGAAGGAAAAATTCTCGAAAACCGCATATCCGTCGGATGCACTCCGCCAGGCGAGGCTTTTCTGGGAATTTTTTGCACAGAAGTTCGCAGACCGGGTAATTTTCCCCTCCCGGAGGGATTTCGAGGTGTCAGGCGCCCTGTACCCCTTTTTGGGGAAAAAGGGCGTCGTCGTTTACCCGGGGATATCGGAGGAGTTTCTCGACTCACCCTGCCGGCGGGTCGAGGCGCGCGGGGAGATCGGCGTCCCGGAGGATGTTTTTCTCTTTCTGTTCAGCGGCAGGGATGAGAGGACGAAGAACGCAGAGGGACTCATTGCCGCATTCAAAGAGCTTGACCGGAAGAGGTGCCGGCTGCTCGTTCTCGGCGGCGGCGCGTATCCGGGAGAGGGGATACAGTGCCTTCCGGCACAGGCGAGGGAGTCCCTCGCCGCCACGATGGATGCGTCGGACTGTATCGTGGTCCCTTCCTTTTACGAGAGCTTCGGGTTTTTCGCGATGGAAGCCCTTGCGCGGGGAAAGCCGGTCGTCGTTCCTGCCGGGACGTTTATCGGCGACCTCACCGCGGATTACGATCTGGGCGAGGTTTTCGATCCCGGGCAGAGAGGTTCGCTTGCCCGGGCGCTCGGGTCCTGCGTCGAGAGAAAAGACCGATTTCGGGAAAGAGCCCCCGAGATTGCGGCGAGGGCCGGACAGTTTACCTGGGAGAGATCTTCCTCCCGATTTCTACAAGTTCTCGATCAGCTTTCGTGAGCCTCACGGCGTTGTCGATGAAGTTCTCGAGGCCAATCTTCGCCTCTTCGTCCGGGTACTGGATGGGGGGGTGCTTCATGAAGTAGGAGGACGGTTCGATGAGGGGGCCTCCCATGCGGGCATCGATGGCGATCTTCAGACACCGGATGACGTCGATGACCACACCCGCGCTGTTGGGGGAGTCGATGACGGAAAGCCGCAGTTCCAGCTCTATGGGGGATTCGGCGAAACCCTGTCCCTCGAGCCTGATGAAGCAGATCTTGTTGTCCTTCTGCCAGGGGACGTAGTCCGATGGGCCCACGTGGATGTTTTCATCGGTCAGGGACCCGCCCACAACAGACCTCACCGACTCGGTTTTGGATATCTTCTTGGAGGAAAGTCTCTTCCTGTTGAGCATGTTGAGGAAATCCGTGTTGCCACCCGTGTTGATCTGGTAGGTCCTGTCGAGGGAGACGCCCCTGTCGGCAAAGAGCTTCGCAAGTGCCCTGTGGATGATCGTTGCCCCGAGCTGGGATTTTATATCGTCCCCGATTATGGGTATATTTCTCTCCGTGAACCTGTTTGCCCAGTCATCATCGGAGGCGACGAACACGGGAATGCAGTTCGCCATGGCGATGCCCAGTTCGAGGCAGATGCCTGCGTAAAACTCGGTGGCCTTCTGGGACCCGACGGGTAGGAAGTTAACGAGTATTTCGGCTCCCGAGTCGTAGAGGATCTTTTTCACGTCGTCCGGCTCCCGCGCCGCGGGGAGGAACACCTGGTCTTCGGGATACTCTGCCATGTGGTCGGGGAACCCGTCCAGGAGAGGGGACATGTAAACCCGGACGTTGTCGTCTTTAAAGTCGCTGAAGAAGACGGGAGTGGAGTTGGGCTTTGCAAAGATGGCCTCTTTCAGGCTCCTTCCGACTTTTCTCTCGTCGATGTCGAACGCGGCGACGATCTCTATGTCTCCCGGGCCGTAGGGGCCGATGTGGCTGTTGATGAGCCCCCTGAGCTGGCCACGTTCGTCTGCCATCTTTTCTCCCGGGCTCCGGTAATATTCGACGCCCTGGACGAGGGCACTCCCACAGTTTCCAACTCCTACGATAGCAACCCGAATGTTTCCCATTTCTCGTTCCTCGCAGATTTAGTGTTCCGTTGACACATTATTTGATTCGTCTTTGTCGATGGGGGATTCCTCGCCAGCTGGAAGCTGGCTGAAGCAAACCCAGCACGCGGGGGGGGAAAGGTCAGATTTTTTGCGCCGCTCCTCTCCGATGAAATTCTGGGCGCCGCATCTGTCGCAATACACGATCATGCAGTCAAAGTACTTTCCAGGGGGGCAGCAGATCCTCCCTGACCTCTATCAATGCCGTTCCCCGCCTCTTTTTCGTGCTTTCCAGCACTACCCCCAGTTCTCTCGGGGAATCGGCTCTATTATAGTCGATTCCTGAGGCAGCGCAAATCTTTCCGAAGTCGGGATTTTTCAGGTTTACGCCAATTTTTTCCAGACCTCCCCATTTTTCCCATTCCCGGAGCACTCCGTAGCCGGAATCGTTGAACAGGACGACGGTGATGTCGAGGGAGTATTCGGCGGCTGTCTGGAGTTCTGCGGCGAAGTAGGGAAAGTTGCCGTCTCCTGTTATGACGTACGCCCGTTCCCCCCGGGTGCCGGTGAGGGCCCCTACCGCAGCCGGGAGCGCGAAGCCGAGGCTGTTGCTTCCCGAAGGATAGTGGTAGAGCCCGGGCGCTTGCGACCTGAAGAGGTATCTCATCCAGTAGGAGATTATGGT
>WVXK01000017.1 GCA_011773515.1 Deltaproteobacteria bacterium | reverse complement strand
TGCCACGCTTTCCCCCCTGCGACGAACGCCCACGACAAGCACGTGAACACGGTGGGCCTTGAGTGCAGCAGCTGCCACGGTCCGAACCCGGGGGTCGGCCCGACGCACAACGAGAACAATGTTACAGGCGGTGCCGATTACGCCTCACGTACCCTCTCAGACATCCGCCAGGAGGTGGACATAGCCTTTGACACGTTCAACCCCAACGGCGCGTACGACCAGGCGAAGGGTTCCCGTTCCGGCAACGGCGACGGCACCTGCAGCTCTCTGTACTGCCACGCCGACGACACGACGGTCCAGGGCAACGGCTCCCAGTTCCCCGCGGCTTCCCAGGGTTCCAAGACTCAACCCATGTGGAACAGGACTGACGCCCTGCTGGGGCCGGGACTGGGAGATGGCGCCTGCGGCACGTGCCACGGCGCCACCGCTGCCGCCCCTCCGGGGAGCTTTGCCCACGGCACGCACGCGGGCAGCGCCGCGGGGTATTCCTTCACCTGCAACATCTGCCACGTGAACACCACGGCCGACGGCTCCACGATTGCCAGTTACACCTACCACGTGAACAAGGAGGCGGACGTTGCCTTCGACGCTTTAGACAACCGCCTTGACGGCGGCTCGGCCTACGGCGGTACGGTGACGGTTGGCGACGCTGCCGCCGATGCCGGCGACAGCTGTTCCGCCACCTACTGCCACAGCCCCGGCAACGATGCGGCTGCCCCCTTCGGCCAGGCTCCTGCCCAGGTCCTTGAATGGAATGGGACTTCCGATTGTTTCAGCTGCCATGGTGTTTATGACATAGTTACTCCCGCCAACAACACCCCCATGCCGAGTTACACCGACAGGCTGGATATCGATGGTGTTCCCAAGGGCAACAAGCACCAGAAACACGTGAAGACGAACGGTTTCGGCTGCGAGGTGTGCCACTATCCCACCACGACGGACGGGAGCACGATTGCGAACCGCGCCAACCACGTGGACTTTGCCTACACCGTTGATGACGACCCGGCGAACGACCCCCACCTCGGAGACCTTGCCTATTCCGCGGGCACCTGTTCGACCACGAACTGCCACGGAGGCAACAGCTATGCCGCCCCCGGCGACGAGCTCGACTGGTCCCGCGACGTGGTTGCCAGCGGTGCGATTACCTGCGATTACTGTCATGCCATGGTTGACGGTGCGAAGGCGGGCGTTACCGACGTGAACAACTTCAGCTTCGGCGACTGGATCCAGACGAAGATCAACGACGTTCCCACGACGGGCGAGTTTACCGCGTCTGGCCACGGTGGCAAGGGCATTGCCTGTACCGACTGCCACGACAGCCTCAACACGGAGCACGA
>WVXK01000016.1:117355-130172 GCA_011773515.1 Deltaproteobacteria bacterium | reverse complement strand
GCCCCCGATGCAACTTCAACCAGGGCCATCTCTATGGAGACCTCGTTTGCCGCCTCCTTTTCTTTTCCTCTCCCGTAGTTTACTACTTTTCCTATGATTATGCCCTGAATGGCCAGCTCGTCACCCAGCTTCTTTACCTGCTCCCTGTCGAGGATATCTGTGGTAACTATCTTCAGTTTCTTCATCGCATCTCTCACGAAACGGGGATCCACCACATCTTCAAAAACCTCCTCGTGGTAAAGAGCAGGAATGAGAAGGGACTCTATGGCCTTTTCCGCATCCTTGGTCTCGGTAAAGTTGTCGAAGGGAAATACCGCAACCCTGTTGATTCTCAAAAATTGATCCTTCTCCTTCGATTCTTTGACAAACTCCCTCACCAAGGCGCCCGAACAGCCGGCCAGAAGCAGAATTGCCGTGCAAAAAAGAATTAATCCATTACCTTTTAGTTTTTTCATGTCTTTCCCCTTACCATTATTAAAAATCTACCTTGAAGCTAAAAGTCAGATTGTGGGTTTCATCGAGTTCTGATGAAAACGTTTTATCGAAGGAATATTTCAGTTGCGTGTCGAAGTTGAGTCCCTTCCATCCAAAGTTTACATCGAAAGTCTCAGAGTCATCGGTCAGCTTGTTCTTGTCATAGCTGTAGTTTACCGAAAAATCGAAAGGCCCCATGGTGTGGTCCCAGTTAAACGTGATCGTCGATGTGATATCGGGAGGCGAATCATCCCCCGACCGGTCTGTTGCAGTCCTTGAAACCGTGAGGGTAAAGTTCGACCCTTCCCAGGGTTCATCGAGATTGATATCGATGGTTGTATCGTCGTCTCTCTCTATTACCTTGTTGGGATGCTCCTCGCTTCGCCCATACGCGTGGCTCAATGAAAACCTCAACCGATCGGTAACTTCCGTTTCATAATCCAGCCCGAAGTTAAAATCTATGTTTCTTGATTTCTGCTCGCTCGGTTTCGTGAGGTCTTCGGTAATGGTCAGCGTGTACTCCGGGGTAAGCTGGAGACGTATCGCTTCGAAATCCAGGTCCGATTTTATCGACAGATCCCTGTCTTTTGTTGTCATTATCCCGTTCTCTTTTTCCTGAGACCAGTCATATGATACAGTCAGGTCCATAAATGTTTCCGTATCGGCAGACCAGGAAGCGCTTATATCATCCGCTTTGATTTTCTTATCGTTTGCTGGAGCCAGCCTATCCTCAGTATCGGTATCTCGTTTCTCGTACTTAATTGAAAAATCAAGAAGATTTGAGAAACCCATGCTCACATCGTATGTGAATGTATCCTCCGTATCCCTTATGTTGTTATCGATGGAAATGTCCTCGTCAATTGTCCTGGAATAGGTAAAGCTAAAATCGATCGGCTCTCCAATTCGCTGGTCAAAATTGAGCTCGAAATCTGTGCTCTCTGAAATTCCCCTCTCTATAATATCATCCTCTCTTTCAAATTGATATGTGGCTCCCATTTCCGTTTCCTCGAACAACCGGAGATCCACTTTCCCATCATATGTGTTATTTTCCGTATTGGTTTCGTTCGTCTTTCCTCCGGCATCGAGCAGGGTGCCTCCCGTGGTCTTCTGATATTGATGTTTGAAATCGAACTTCAAATTGCTCGAAAAAACATATTTGAACGTCTCTTCCGTATTTAAATCCTCATCGATCGTGTCCGAATCGGGCGTTATCCGGTCTTCTGACTCGTCCCTCGTGTAATCCACCTTTAATTTTAGAAACTTTGCAAACTCGTACACCGAGGAAACCTCAAAGGATGTATCCTGGGAATCGGTGTCATCACCCTGTTCGTCCGTATCGACGGTGTATTTCAATTTAAGGTCGGGAACCTTTTCGCTTGGCTCGAAGAAATACTCGATGAAGTAACTATCCTGAATGGACGTTGGCTCGAAGGGTTGATCATTTGATTCCCGCGTTCTTTGCGCACCGAGATTTAATTCCCAGTACTCAGCCTTGCCCCCGATTTCCGCTTCGGGAAGAAAACGGGTCGTGTCCTCACCATCGCTTTGAAACTCGTTTTCCAGTTCCAGTATGAGCTTGAAATCCACATCGAGCCTTGGTAAGAGCATCTGCGAATACTGCAACTCAAAAATCTCGCTGAAAGTCTGGTCAGTCTCCGTGCCAGTCTCTGACCTATCCACGGTCAGGTCATACTCAAAGTCGAAGCTCGATGAGTATACGTCGGCACGAGAAGACTTGCTGGGAAGTAACATTATGTAATTGATCCACACCATCAAAATGAATATTGCAAACCTTTTTCTCCGCAATTAGCTGCTCTCCAGCTCCTTTTTCCGGCCTTCATGTTCAATCTCTTGAGAAGCTTCTCATCCCGCCTTTCCCTTGACCCGCCAAAAAGCTGCCAAAACACCCAAAATCCCAATAACCAAAAAGAGTTTTCCCATCATATCAATTTCATACATCACATGGATAAAAAGAGCGAGCGGAGCAAGTGAACACCGCGCAATAAATTTCGCTGTGTCATGCTGTTTTATCATCCTCGCAAAGGGTGGACTGCATCGATAATAAGCCGACACGAATTTTCGCCCCGGGTATGTGCCAAGAAGGTGCTCATCCCGGAATTTCCGAAAAATTTCAACCATCGGTGACGAAGAGGACCCAAACGCGGCGGTGGCGATGAAGCAGCCCTCAATAAATAGATTATCCTTGAAGGGGAATATACGGCTCCACGTAGCCCTCGCCGTTCTGACGCCGCGGGGGCTTGCATCATTATATGTTGCGGTAAACGTATTGCCGTTCTGAACGCTCAAAAGGCTCAACCCTCCAGGATCAGGTAACGATGCTCCTGAAGTAAAGCTAAACTGTCCGCGGAAGATCCCTGTGTCAATATCCGTTTCCTGAAGAATAAGGACAAATCCAACCGGATCAGAATCAGACGTGACGAATACAACGGCTATGTTTATCGACCCCGGATCAAAGTTTAGCCCTTCATCTTCAAGTGTCACCGTTGCTACAGCGTCGAGATTCAAATAGGTCGTTGAATCGAGCGTCAATATACCTGCATTTCCAAACCTGCTCCCACCTTTATCGGTAGAAAACCAGATGTTGCCCGACCTGTCGCCGAACGCATCCCTGACAAGGTTCGATGCAGGCCCATCAGGCAGGTCCTGCTCCCGGAAAACGGTAAGCCCCAGACTATCAA
This sequence comes from Deltaproteobacteria bacterium, assembly GCA_011773515.1. Taxonomy (NCBI): domain Bacteria; kingdom Pseudomonadati; phylum Myxococcota; class Myxococcia; species Deltaproteobacteria bacterium. The sequence goes on along the minus strand of WVXK01000016.1, from coordinate 126,999 downwards.
TGAATCTATCTGCAGGGTCAGCATTGAGATCAATCTGCGTTACTCCGCCATCATTGATTCCGTCATTGCGGTGAGAAAAGTAGACGATCTGCTCCACAAGTCCTTCTATCTCCTGGAACGCAATATCGGTGACCCTGTCGGAAGCTATATCTATTTGAGCGCTGCTATTTTGCCTGGATATATACTGGTGAAATCCGGCAGCATTCCCAAGATCTCCATCCTGATCGACATCGAGAGGATCCAGTTCATCGTCGGAAAAGGTAACCGTAAGCTTGTCATCGTAGACGAGGACGCCGTTATTCTGAGTGGCGATCCAGATAAGACCCTTTGCGTCAACTGAAAGAGCATTACCGATCGGGTTGAGCGGGAGGGTTCTGCTATCAAATTGTGTCACGTCGTTGGGATCTTGTGACCGATAAAGTCGCCTTCCCGTATTGTCATAAGCCCAGACCACATCGAATACGGGATTGAGATTTCCCCCGATGCTGACAACGACACCATCAAAATCGCCGCTGATAACTGACGGAACGAAAACGTCATCGCTTCCAGAATCGGTCCCTCCGTCGTCAATTACGGAAAGACCGCTATTTGTGGCAGCCCATAAAAACCCATCCCCGTCGATTGCGAGGGCGTTTACCGAAACACCCGGCAAAAAAGGAGTGCTGGGCACGAGCTCGAATCCGTTTCCCCTGTCACGCATGCGTGCGATCCCGCTGTCTGTCCCAACCCACATCACTCCCGTGTTCTCATTAAATGCAAAGGCCGTGATGGTGTCGGAGGGAAGATTGTCGGATGTAGCGTTGAAACTTTCAAAAACCCTTCCCGATAGCCTCGATATACCCCTATCTGCAGTGCCAAACCAGACAGCATTGGATGAGTCCTGACCGATCACATTGATATCGTCTGAGACGATAGGGCCGTTCGTAAAACCTTCCGATGGAGCTGTGGACACTTGATTGAATATCCTCCAGTCCGACACGGAGGGGGGAATCCCGGTGCCGGAAATGGAAAGGTCAAAGAGAATAAAGTTCACCGTGAAGAGGAATCCGCCGATGTTTATATTTTGAGGAAATATCGTGAAATTCGTGATAGAAACGTCAATGCCAAAATCAACGGGGTGATCACCGCTAATTATCGGAGAAGAATTGGTCTCGTTAATCCCCGGATTCGGATTATCCCGGTCGAACACCTGGGTGCTGTCTCGGAAAAAATCTCCCAGATCTCCGAAAAATATCGCCCTGTCGTTCGGTGTCGCACCGATAATTGTCCGGTCAAACTCGTCTCCTCCGTCAGCTTCCTCAACGTCGAGGCCTTTGAAGTCGGGATCTACGTTTACCGAGTTTGTCGCCAGTCTCGAATTGATCACATTCTCGTCTACGTGCCATATCACAACACCTGTTCCCGGCAGGGAATTGTCAAAGAGCCAGGCAGGGTTGGGGATAGTCGTGTCCGTTATCTGCCTGTTCTCGATGAGTATATATTGCGTCGGATCCCCGGGGCCATTGATCAGAACCTTGAACGCTTCCGGGACTGCCTCAACGGGCGCCATGATGTTCGAGAAAGATGTTGTCGATAATTCTACGGGAGTCAGCCATCCAAGAAACATCTTTGACCAGGCAGACAGGTGGGTTGGCGTGTCCTGATCCAGCAGGAGATTGTTTCCCCAGAGTCCGAAGCTCATGAGATCGAGGATACCGACGCCGGAAAAGTTTCCCGTTACTCCTCCCTGTGTCGTTGTCGGGTAGAGGTCCGGAAGGCCCATCAGGTGCCCCATCTCGTGCACGATCACGCCAATTCCTATGAGGTCTTCGTTCCCGTTGTCGATGCCGTCGGGATCATTGTAAAACTTCTCTTCAGGGACGATAACGCAATCCACAATGCTGACACCGTCACCGGTTGCTATCGGGATACCGGAAAAAAATATCGTCTGGGAATAGATATCATTTATCGTGTCTCCCGTATCTTCACCACCATATCCTGAATGAACGAAGATTGTCGAATCGACGACCCCGTCGTTATCTGCATCATACCGGGAAAAATCGACGGTGGGGTCGAGAAAAGACACAAGGTCATTGAGCAAAGCCAAGAAGTTCGTGCTGTTCAAACCGGTCGACGTGTCCGTTAGTTGTGAGTTGAGTGTTATCGTGGACGGAAAGTCGATTCCAGACCTGAACCAACCGAAAACATCCGACGGGAGACCGGTTACCGTAAAAGCGCCGTATGAAACCTCCGACCAATAGTTCGCCACGCTCTTGTCCACAGGTCCCGTGTTAAAAAAGAGCGGGGGGAAATCCCCGGCAGCCCGGTGCCGGGGCCTGTCCGAAAAGTCGACGAGAAAAACAACGGGTATGAGCGAAGGGGATGAACGGACATCAATCCCCTGCACAACAGCTCCTGCCCCGATGCCCTCGGGCGCTTTACCCTTCAGCCCCGGTGGTTTGATCTTTCTCATAGGCCTCAAAACATCATCCCCCATTCTTACCTTCGGTAATCCCGTCGTCCTGTACGTTCCACTTTCTTCATCAACCAGCCCGGGTCTTGGCGGAGGAAAGGCAAAAACGACACTTCTAAGGCAAAGGAAAAATATTCCCCATAATATGCATTTTTTTGCCGCTCTTAACATCGTTAAACCTGTTCCCTCCTGCGTAATTTCACGCAGAAACTCCCTTTATTAATTGGGTTCAATTTTCATTCCATCCCGTAAAAAATATTTACGGCGGCGGTATGGTCCTCTCTGGTAAATACTAAAACCAGGACAATAACGTGAAAAGAGCACAGCAACACACATACGGGTTCAGATGATATTCCAAATATGGCCAGGTAATCCCAACTTATTGAAAGATGTGACAATTTATTTATGGAAAGCGATTGAAAATCCTTTTTGCCGGTGTCGTGCGGAACAGGCCGGTAAAAATTTGCATCAGTATACCACACATTCCTGGCACCTTCGTTTTTTAATCAATAAAATCGATTCAATAGAGTGAACGAGATACGAAAAAGGAGCCAGGAGGTGAACAAAAGTCCTGATCGATCCCCGTTGAGCCGAAACTAACGATAAAAGTCCTCTATAAGGACCTCTGTGGTTCCCTCCTTGATCTCTACGCTTCTTTTTATGCTGACCCCTAATTTATCATTGGTAAGGAGCAGTGTGTGCTCTCCAACAGGCAGAGCCCTCTGTATGATCGGCGTCGTTCCCGCCTTCTCCCCATCGATGATTACGTATGCCCATGGGTGCACATTCACGCTCAAAAAACCGGTAGCCCTTTTGAGCGTCACAAATATTTCCCCTCCGCCTGCTCCGTCCTCCCCCGAAATTTCAACAGTTTCATCTGCGAATCCATCCCGTTCCAGCCGGAGAACCGCACCCTCTTTCCCCCTGAATATTTCCCTCGGGATGAGAAGCGGCGTCGTGCCCACATCCTTTCCGTTTACGTACACCGCCGCTTTATCCGGGTAACTTCTCACCTCGAAAGCATCGTTTCCAGGCCCGACCTGATCATCCACGGGAAAAGGTGCTTCTTTTTCCAGCCTTTCCGAAACGGGGTATGATCGAGCAGCTTTTGCGCTTTCGGCAGAAATTACCCTGTTCCCTCTTCCCATGTCGATTGAATCGATTTCCCTCATCCGGTCATTACCCCGCTCATTCTCGACGACACCGCTCACATCCTTATTTTTTGCCTCCCGGCTCTTGATTACCCGGGTCTGGCGTGACCAGAGCAGGAAAAGGATCGAAGCCGACGCAGCGAAAAGGATGATCCAGGCGGGAAAATGAGCCCTTCTTTTCCTGGCCTTTTCATGAGGGGAGCGATCGGGGAAGACATAGGTGTACTCGTCCTCGAAGGGAAGCTGGCTCAGGTAATCCTTGATCTCGAAGCCGCTGTCGAGATTTCTTCTTAAATTCTTGAAATTCTGAAGCAATTCTTCCGCAGGCGGCCTCTTTTCAGGGTCCTGATCGAGACACTGTTTGGAAAATGCCATCAAACTCTGGCGGAAAGCATGCCCGGGGTCGCCTCGATCTCTCCCCACGGGAGCAGCTTCGCCCGCCACATTGCGGATAATGGCCCCGAGAGAATAGATATCGGAAGCGGGGAGCATCCTTTTCTCCCCTGTTACCTCGGGCGCCAGATAACCGCTCTTTCCACCAAGGGGCGTCCTTGAAGACACATGGGACAGAGTACGGGATAAGCCGAAATCGAGAATCTTGAATTCACCGTTCTCACCTATCATTATGTTTTTCGGTGTAAGGTCTCCGTGGATCACACCCCTGCCGTGTATGTAGTTGAGCCCCTCCAGAATTGCCACCACCACTTTTACAACGATCTCGAGGGGTATCCTCTCGCCCCACTTCTCTGTCAGGTTGATAAGCTCTCTCAGGGAGTACCCTTTGATGTGCTCCATGCAGAGAAAGAGACGATCTCCCTCGTCTCCAAAATCGAAAACTTTCACCAGGTTCGGATGGGAGATCCCTGCGAGGGTCCTGGCTTCATTGATGAAAGCTTCCCTGAAGAGCCTCTCCTTTCTCAGGTCACGGGGGAGAAGCTTCACCGCAATCCGCCTCTTGAAACCATGGCTGCCCAGGACCTCGGCGAGAAAGACCTCCCCCATGCCTCCCTGGCCAATGAGCTTGATGAGCCTGTACTTATTCGCGATGACTTTCATTTACCCTGTTCAGGTCAATCCCGAGGGACTTGAGTTTTCTATGAATGCTCGAGCGGTCAAGACCGATCTTCACCGCCGTCTTGGAAATATTCATGTCGTTTTCCCTGAGTTTCATGAGGATAAAATCCCGCTCGAAGAGTGAAATTGCTTCCCTGTACAAGTCGGGATACCCGTCGTGATCGCTTGAAAGATGGACTGATGAGAAACCAAGGGCATCCCCCACATCATGCTCGTCTATCTTATCTCCTGCAGCCATGATAAGCAGCCTCTCGACAAAGTTGCGAAGCTCCCTTACGTTCCCGGGCCAGTCGTAGACCATGAGTCTCTCCACAGCTTCATCAGTTATTCTTTTTCCCGCCCTTCCCTGCTCGGAGGCGGTGATTTTCAGAAAGTGGTCTACGAGAGGAGAAATGTCTTCCTTTCTCTGGCGAAGGGGTGGAATATGCATGGGAATAACGTTTATTCTGAAATAGAGATCTTCCCGGAAGCGATTATCCGAAATCTCGCGCTGAAGATCTTTGTTCGTGGCGCATATGATCCTCACATCAACGGGGATCCTCCGGTTCGAGCCGACCCTGTCGATTTCCTTCTCCTCAAGGAACCGGAGCAGTTTTGCCTGCATAGAAGGCGACATGTCACCGATCTCGTCGAGGAAAAGGGTCCCTCCGTTTGCCATCTCGATTTTCCCGACCTTCTTCTTCACCGCCCCCGTAAAGGCCCCCCTCTCATGCCCGAAGAGTTCGGATTCAATCAACCCTTCCGGCACGGCAGCACAGTTCACCGCAATAAACGGGCCATTTTTTCTCTTGCTCCTGTCGTGTACCATGCGCGCCGCGACCTCCTTGCCGGTCCCATTTTCACCCGATATCAGGACGGCAGCATCCGTGGGTGCGGCTGAGTCAATCTTCGTCTTAACATCCAAAATTGCATCCGAGGTGCCGACAAGAACCGGTTTGAGCTGTACCTTCCTTTTCAACTCCTCATTTTCCCGGAGAAGCCGCTTCTGGTAGATCGCCCTGTCGACGGTTATGATCACCCTCTCCATGGAAAGGGGCTTTTCAAAGAAATCGAAGGCTCCCTCTTTGACCGCTTCAACTGCCGTGCTGATCGTACCGTGCCCTGAAATCATTATTACGGGAACTTCAGGAAAGCTCTTCTTGATCCCCCTGAGGACCTGCAACCCGTCGATTCCGGGAAGCCAGATATCAAGGAGGACGGCCTCGAAGTTTTCCGCCTCCACCATTTGAAGTCCCTCTTCACCGCTCGACGCCGAAGCGACCGAATAGCCCTCATCGGTGAGAATCCCTTTCAGTGCCTTCTGTATGTTTTTCTCGTCATCGATAACAAGAATTTTCCCTTTCACGTCATCTCCCTTTTTACATCGGTAATTCGAATATGATCCTCGTGCCCTCTTTCATGGCTTTTTCCGAATACACTTTTCCGCCATGTTCATCCACGATCGCCTTGACAATCGACAGCCCGAGGCCCTTTCCTCCCTTTTTTGACGAATAGTAGAGGTCGAATACCTTCTCGTGCTCGCCATCGGCTATTCCGATACCGTTGTCCTCCAGACATATTTTCACCACTCCCCTCTCGCCGTCCTGGCCTACATCGAGACGAACCGCCCCCTTTCCCTCTCTCTGCCTGACAGCCCAGAGACTGTTTTCCAGAAGGTTGACGAACACCCTCTTGAGCTTTGCCTGGTCAAAGTTCAGGTTCGGGACCTTCCCGTGGGCAGCGAAAGAAAAAGCGATATCGGGATAGAGTTCTCGGTAGTTGCCGATAATCTGTTTTCCCAGGGCGACAATGTCCCCCTCCTCTCTTTTCGTCTCGGGCATCCTGGCAAAGCGGTAAAACTCATCGACGAGCTGACTGATTATCTCAACCTCCGAGATGATCGTCTCCACGCACTCCTCGAACACCTGACCGTCGGGATGAACCTGACCGGAAAACTTTTTCTTCAACCTCTGCGCCGAGAGGTTGATAGGTGTCAGGGGGTTCTTTATCTCGTGGGCTACCTTCTTGGCCACATCCCCCCACGCCATGATCTGCTGCATTCTTTTGATGTCCGTTATATCATCTACCGTCACCACCACACCCTGATACTCTTTTTGGGCCGCCTTGAGGATTGCGGCGCGAACGATAAGCTCTTTTTTTGTGCCGCCGATGGTGATGTTCACATGTTTTTCCGTTGTCTCCATGAGTTCCGGTTCCAGCCCACCCACCCCTTTTCGAATCACTTCGTACTCGGACCGGGAGAATACGTCCCGGTAGCTCTGCCCTTCCACATCTTCATTTACCCCGAGGATATCTTTCGCCACCTGGTTTATGGTCGTAATTTTTCCCGTCTTGTCCAGGGTGATGACACCCGTGGAGATAATCTTGATGATTGCCTCTATTATTTCCGCTTTGGTAAAGAGTTCGTCGTAGGAGTTCTTGAGCTCCCTGTTGAGCTTCTCCAGTTCGACCCGTGATTGAACTATCTCCTTTGCCATTTTGTTGAAGGAATCCACGAGCAGGCCGAATTCATCGTTTGATTCGTATTCGATCACGACGGGGTCGCGCCCCCCCGAAAGGCGCTCCGTACCCTCGGCAAGCTTTTTCAGGGGAACGGAAAAATCCCGGGCCAGGTAGAAGCCTATCCAGGTGTTCGTGAAAATAATAATGAGGGTAATCATGATGAGAAAACCCAGGTTGGTCGCCCGGATGGGGTCAGTCAGAATCCGGACCTGGCTGTAGGATTTAAAAGCCGACGACACTTTCGAAAGGCTTCCATATATCTCGGATGGGATCTTTTTCACCCCCACCAGGAAGGATAAATCGGGCCGTTTCAGGGCCCCGAAGACTTCGTCTCCCTCGGTGTGGGTTATCAGCTTCCAATCGGCCCTTTCGGACACATACGTTAAAAACTCATTGACCCGGTAATTCTCCTTTTTCCCATAGAGCGGCTCAATCACGCTTCCATCGCTCCGTGCCAGAAGATCGGGAACCCAGGGGGCATCCTGAACTTGGAGTGGGGCGGGTGCAGTGCCTTTCCCGTCAAGGTTAACGAGATAATCTCCCATGAGCTTCTCCTGGAGGGCCACGTACTCCCTGGCTATGACGATGGAGTTTTCCATGCCCTCACCTACCTGGCTTCCCATATACGTCTTGATGCTCGAACGGGTAATTTTATAGGAAAGGAAAAACAAAAGGACCATGGGAATGACGGAAAACACGAGAAATGTCACGACGAGCTTGTACCGTATCTTGGAACCGAGAACGTTCCTTTTCCTCTCGACAAAAAGCTTGAAAAAATTTCTCGACACGAGGTAAAGGAGGAAGAGGATCAGGATGATGTTCAGGTTGATGATTATGAAAACAAAGACATTACCGAGAAAGGGTATCTTCGTAACCGTGCTGGCGATATTTGCCTCCACAATGGTCAGGACGAGCACTATCAGGACGGTAGCGGCAATGAGGATACGTTCGACCTTCCTCTTCTTTCTTTCGAAAAGCTCTCTATCCCCTGTATCCACCTCTTTCACCTCGCTTTTACCCGCAATCTCGCCCAGTCGGTCTTTACGCGAAACCAGTTTGAGACAAAGGGTATGAATTTAAATATTCCGGTAACATCAAGGTCTTCGAGCTGGGCCCGAACGGATACTTCGTACTTCTTCCCGCTCACGGAAACGGGAGAGAGCAGCACCCGGAGATCGTGAAAGCTGAAGAATGCCATTGCAGCTGCGTGCAGGGTTCTGAAAAATTTTTTCCCCTTACCGGTCCCGTCTTCAACGACAAACTCGTCCGCCAGAGGGTCATACATGATTTTTCTCAGGATATTTTCTTCTCCGACAGTTCTATTGAACCAGTTCTTGTGCACTCTCCTGATCAAGATTTCGTATTCAAACTTTACCTCGATACCGCTCTTTATGATCTCCATCAACTCGGGGGAATAGGGGTTGGAAATACGGAAAGAAAGCGTTGCAGCATCCCCTTCGACGATACCCTCCTCGATCACGATCTTCAAGTTCTCATCGGGCTGGGAAGAAGCAGGGAAATGGGGGAGAATCAGCAATATAGCAGTAAAAACAGCTACTTTTATTTTCCGCAAACTTTTCACCCCAAAAAGAGGTCTTTCAAAGTATAGTAATATTGCTGATGCATCAATGCAACACCCAATTGCTCCTTCGTTCAATTTTTTCCGGGTTTCAATCAGGTTATTAGAAGATGGTGTTTTCCAGCGCAAGTGTCGCTTGCGGAGAATGCTCGACACCGGAAAGAGATGAAATTTGCTTGGAAATCTGTTTGATAGCTAGGCTGTTTATGGTGTGGCCCGGCTTATGGGCACTGATGTGGCCCTTCAGCCGCCTGCCGAGGAGGGAAAAATCTCCTATGAGGTCTATCAATTTATGTCTCACGAACTCATCGGAAAACCTGAGCCCCTCCTTGTTGAGAACCTTGAACCCATCGACCACCACCGCATTTTCGAGTGAGCCGCCGAGAGCAAGACCCATCGACCAGAGGGTCTCGATCTGCTCTTTCAGCACGAAGGTGCGTGCAGGCGCTATATGGTTCAGAAAGTTTTCCGGAGTCAGGGAAAAGGTTATGTCCTGCATTCCAATCAGTGTTCCTGGAAAATCGACGACCACATCCATGGTAAACCCCTCTGATGGCATCAGGGTGATCGAGGAGGAGTCAAGATGAAGGGGTTGGCAATCGCCCCTTATCGCGACCGATACGCGCTCCTGTTCAAGATCAGTCAAGCCTGCATCGAGGATCTTCTCGGCTATGGGATGTGCGCTCCCATCCAGGATGGGCATTTCGGGACCGTCAACTTTTATGATGCAGTTGTCGACTTCCATGGCATATAGTGCCGCCATGAAGTGCTCTATCGTGCTGACCGTCTCGCCATCTTTCGTCCCCACAACGGTCGAATACATCGTGTCGACGACATAGTTGAAGTCGACGGGGATAAGGGCTCCCGTATCGAGTTTCAAAATCTT
>WVXK01000016.1:70016-117328 GCA_011773515.1 Deltaproteobacteria bacterium | reverse complement strand
TGGACGGGTGATCGTATCGTTTTCTGATACCCGTCTTTTTCGAGAGAAATATTCATTGATAGATGAATGTTGCAACTAACATACCAAATATCGTATTTCTTTCTTATTTAGAAAAGCCAATAATATTAATATATTAGCAGCGCAGTCGCAGGAACACGGAAAATAATGCCGTGCTGTGCGTTGCAATATTAAAACAGTTGTGTCGCGTCAACGCCACACCAAATAAGGATCAGGTTGAGTCAAGAGAACCAATCTTTTTAAAAGGTTAGCGAGCAATTTCCCATCCAAAATGGTAAAAACCGTGCCTTAACTCACTTCCGATGAATTACATTGCCCGGGAGGCTTATTGAAGCAGAGTGCCTCATTTTTTGAAAATCAGGAGAATGAGGGTTAAGAGGATACTGAGAAGAATACAGGTGGTGATGGGGAAGTAAAAGGTGAAATTTTCCCGCCTGATGTAAATATCCCCGGGAAGCTTTCCCAGGAGGGGAATCTTCGGGAAAAACATCAACAGGACGCCGACGATGAAGAGCAGGATGCCCGCCGTCGCCAGGAGTCTGCCAAGCCAGTGGAAATCCATAGGTATCCTCTCCACGATGAAACGATGGGTTCTCCTTCCCTCACAAAAGATCTTCCTGCTCAGAGGAAGGGGGCAACTTCCTTTTCAGGTGGCGATAACCGAGTTTTGTCGCAACCCTGCCCCTCGGGGTCCTGTTTATGAACCCCCTTTGAATGAGGTACGGTTCATACACGTCCTCCAGTGTATCCTTTTCCTCGCTCACGCTTGCGGCTATCGTCTCGATGCCAACGGGACCACCGGAAAAATTGTCTATGATCACGGACAGGATTTTCCTGTCCATCATATCGAGCCCCGAGGAATCTATATCCATCAGGTCAAGGCCCATTCCCGCAGATTTTACGCTGATTTTGCCATCTTCCATTATCTCTGCGTAATCCCTTACCCTTTTCAGGAGACGGTTCGCCACCCGTGGGGTCCCCCTCGACCTTTTCGCAATCTCGTAAGCTCCTTCCCTGTCTATTTCTATCCCGAGAACCCCCGCTGACCTGAGAATGATCATTACCAGGTCTTCGGGGGTATAGTACTCCAGCCTCAGTACCACCCCAAACCGGTCACGAAGTGGCGATGTCAGGAGGCCCGTCTTGGTTGTAGCCCCTATGAGGGTAAAAGGCGGGATGGCGAGTTTTATCGTCCGGGCCGATGGGCCTTGCCCGATGACGACATCGATAAAAAAATCCTCCATTGCTGAATAGAGTATCTCTTCAATCGCAGGGGATAGTCTGTGGATCTCGTCGATGAAAAGAACCTGACTCTGTTCAAGGTTCGACAGAATAGCTGCAAGATCCCCTTTCTTCTCTATTGCCGGGCCGGTTGTGGTCTGAATGGGAATCCTCATCTCGTTCGCTATTATGTGGGCGAGCGTCGTCTTTCCCAATCCGGGCGGGCCCGAAATCAGCACGTGGTCGAGGGTTTCCCCTCTTTTCACGGCAGCCTGTATGTAGAGATTGATGTTCTCGACGATCTTTTTCTGCCCGATGTACTCGTCGATCCGTCTCGGTCGAAGTGACAGGTCCATGCTGTATTCTTCCGGAAAAATGCTCCCGTCTAAAGGTCTTTTCTCCATCTACTTTTTTCCGCCCCCTCTCTTGCCCAGTTTTTTCAGGCAGAGCATGATAATATTATCCACTCCGGCTCTTTCATTTCCGGTTCCCTGAAGGACCTCGGAGCAGGTCTGTATGGAGTCCTGCTTCGAAAATCCCAGAGAAACGAGGGCATCCACCACATCCCTCCTTATCGCTCTCTCCTCCTCGGAAACCAGCGATGGCAGGTGAATATCCTCCAGCCTTCTTTGCAGTTTATCACGCAGCTCAATGACGATTTTCTGGGCGGTCTTCTTACCGATTCCCTGGACGCTCGAGAGCCTCTCGTGATCTTCGGATATGATCGCCCCTGCGATTTCATCGAACTCCATCGACGATATGAGGGAAATCGCAAGGGATGGCCCCACCGTGGGCACCGTTACGAGCAGATTGAAGAGCACGCGCCTCTGCCTCGATGTAAACCCGTACAACACGAGCGAGTCATCCCGCAAAACCGTCCTCACATATAACTTGACCTCTCCATCCAAATCCGGCAACTCCGATATATCCCGGAGAGACATTACGACCCTCACGCCGACGCCGCCTACATCGACCACCCCGCCCGTCTCGTCCACTTCCTTCAGGGTCCCGCCGAGATAATCTATCATCGATAAACTCCCCTTAACCGGAATGCCGCCAGACCCTACCCGTTGCTCTCACTGCTCAGTTTGTGAGCAGAAACCCTGCTCTTTGTTTCATAGCCTGCGCTGATCGCTATCGCGAGGGCATCGGACTCATCATGGGAGAGCTTTTCGGAAATCCCGAGAATCCTCTTTACCATGGATGCGACCTGCTTTTTATCCGCAGCCCCGTATCCTGTGAGGGATACTTTCATCTCCCGCGTAGACACCTCGATGATCTCCAGTTCTTTGATCCGGCAGCTGAGCATGATAACTCCCCGTATCAGACCGAGTTTCAGGGCAGATGACGGATTCGTTGAAATGAAAACCTTCTCCAGCGCCGCGGTTTTCGGCTCGAAGCTGTCTATGATGCGGGTGAGTTCTTTGTGGAAAAAGTCGATCCTTGATGGAAAATCCTGCTTTGCCGAGACCCGGAGAACGGTATGAAAGACGTGATGGGGAGTTTTTCCCTCGAAATCGACAATGCCAACGCCTGTGGAGATACTACCGGGGTCTATCCCCAGAATCCTGAACAATCACCCTCCTCCGAAAGCTTCCATATCCGCTTCTGAGATATCAAAATTTGCAAATACGCTCTGCACGTCATCATTCTCTTCAAGGGCGGTCATGAGTTTCAACATCTGCTCTGCCTGTTTTCCCGTCAATTTAATCGTTGACTGGGGAATCATGGTGACTTCAGAGTAATCGGCCTTGATCTCTCTCTCTTCGAGCCCTTTCAACACGTCTTCGAACGCCGAAGGGTCTGCGTATATCTCGTATGCAGAAGAACCCTCTTCGCTTTTCAAATCTTCCGCCCCCACTTCGACGGCAATCTCGAAAAGTTCATCCTCACCGATGATTTCCTTGCGGACATTGAAGACTCCCTTCCTTTCAAACATCCATGACACGCACCCTAACTCTCCCAGATTCCCCCCACCCTTCGAAAATATCCTCCGTATGTCCGAGACGGTCCTGTTTCTGTTGTCGGTGAGGACCTTCACCATAACCGCAACACCTCCCGGTCCGTACCCTTCGAAAGTCCCCTCTTCATAGGATATTCCTTCAATCTCACCCGTGCCACGCTTTATCGCTCTCTGTATGTTATCCATGGGCAAATTGCCGGCACGGGCAGAGGCAATCGCTGTCCTCAACCGGGCATTGCTGTCGGGGTCACCGCCGCCGATTCTCGCTGCAGTTATAATCTCTCTGGTGAGCTTTGTAAAAACTTTCCCCCTCTTTGCGTCTTCCCGAGCTTTTTTATGTCTTATCGAGTGCCACTTCGAATGTCCCGACATATCGAACTCCATCAACGGCATTGACAAGTAATATGGCTCTCTAAAATTATAATGACTTTCATCATATACACCAAGAAGCAAATTAAAAAACCAGTGGCATTTCTATGGTATTGCAGAATGAGGATTGCAGAATGCAGAATAGATTACCATACAGCCATAAGATCAGATAAACTGATGATCACGAAGCACAAGGGCAGAAAGTTCTCGTTCTGAATTTATACTGTTTTGTTTTGAATTCTGAAATCTGCACTCTGCGTTCTGCATTGCAAAAAAAAACCCTCACAATGAGGGTTTTTGAAATTAAATCCCGGCAGCGACCTACTCTCCCACAGGTTTCCCTGCAGTACCATCGGCGCAGGAAAGCTTAACTTCCGTGTTCGGGATGGGAACGGGTGTTTCCTTTCCGCTATTGCCACCGGAAAAGCTCTTGCTCTTTTTCAACCGAGATTCAGACTCCAATCCGTTGAGTGGCGGTCAAGCCTCACGATCTATTAGTACCGGTTAGCTAAACGCATCGCTGCGCTTACACATCCGGCCTATCAACCTTGTAGTCTACAAGGGATCTTCAGGTGGTTTAAACCACGGGATACCTCATCTTGGGGGGGGCTTCCCGCTTAGATGCCTTCAGCGGTTATCCCTTCCGAACATAGCTACCCAGCGGTGCCACTGGCGTGACAACTGGTACACTAGAGGTTCGTCCGTCCCGGTCCTCTCGTACTAGGGACAGCTCCCCTCAAGTATCCTCCGCCCACGGCAGATAGGGACCAAACTGTCTTGCGACGTTTTAAACCCAGCTCACGTACCGCTTTAATCGGCGAACAGCCGAACCCTTGGGACCTACTTCAGCCCCAGGATGCGATGAGCCGACATCGAGGTGCCAAACCTCCCCGTCGATATGAACTCTTGGGGGAGATAAGCCTGTTATCCCCGGCGTACCTTTTATCCGTTGAGCGATGGCCCTTCCATACGGAACCACCGGATCACTAAGACCTGCTTTCGCACCTGCTCGACCTGTCAGTCTCGCAGTCAAGCTCCCTTATGCCTTTGCACTCTACGGCTGGTTTCCAATCAGCCTGAGGGAACCTTCGCGCGCCTCCGTTACCTTTTAGGAGGCGACCGCCCCAGTCAAACTACCCACCAGGCACTGTCCCCGGCCCGGATAACGGGCCTGGGTTAGAATTCCAGAACAACCAGGGTGGTATTTCAAGGACGGCTCCACCGGAGCTAGCGCCCCGGCTTCACAGCCTCCCACCTATCCTACACAAATTGCCCCGAAATCCAATACCAAGTTGTAGTGAAGGTGCACGGGGTCTTTCCGTCTTGCCGCGGGTAACCGGCGTCTTCACCGGTATCACAATTTCGCTGAGCCCCTCGTTGAGACAGTGCCGCAGTCGTTACGCCTTTCGTGCAGGTCGGAACTTACCCGACAAGGAATTTCGCTACCTTAGGACCGTTATAGTTACGGCCGCCGTTTACCGGGGCTTCGGTTTGGTGCTTCTCCCGGGACAAGCTCAGGATGACACTTCCCCTTAACCTTCCAGCACCGGGCAGGCGTCAGTCCCTATACGTCGTCTTACGACTTAGCAGAGACCTGTGTTTTTAGTAAACAGTCGCCGCGGCCATTTCTCTGCGGCCCCCTTCGGCTCCAGACGCGAAGTCTTTCACCTAATGAGGGCGCCCCTTCTCCCGAAGTTACGGGGTCAATTGGCCGAGTTCCTTAACGAGGGATCACTCAAGCGCCTCGGGATTCTCTCCCTGCCTACCTGTGTCGGTTTGCGGTACGGACACCTGTATTACTCGCTTAGAGGCTTTTCTCGGCAGTGTGGGATCAGCCAGTTTGCGGGGTTAAAAACCCCTCCCCATCACCTCTCAGAGTTACGGCTTCCCGGATTTGCCTGGGAAACCCTCCTACAGGCTTGGACCTGCTATTCCGTCAGCAGGATGGCCTACCCTTCTGCGTCCCCCCTTCGCTGGTAACGCAATACAGGTGGTACAGGAATATTAACCTGTTTGCCATCGCCTACGCCTTTCGGCCTCGGCTTAGGATCCGACTAACCCTGGGTGGATTAACCTTGCCCAGGAACCCTTAGGCTTCCGGCGAACGGGTTTTTCACCCGTTTTATCGCTACTCATGTCAGCATAAGCACTTCCACCCAGTCCACCGGTCCTTTCGGTCCGGCTTCGACCCGGGGTGGAACGCTCCCCTACCGTGAACGGCGTAAAGCCGTCCACCCGCAGCTTCGGCAGTGTGCTTGAGCCCCGTTGAATTTTCGGCGCGGAACCACTCGACCAGTGAGCTGTTACGCTTTCTTTAAAGGATGGCTGCTTCTAAGCCAACCTCCTGGCTGTTTTAGCGTTTCCACATCCTTTCCCACTTAGCACACATTTGGGGGCCTTAGCTGGCGGTCTGGGCTGTTTCCCTTTCGACCACGGACCTTATCGCCCGTAGTCTGACTCCCGTAATAAATGTTGGCGGCATTCGGAGTTTGGTTGGGTTTGGTAGTCTTGTAGGACCCCTAGCCCATCCAGTGCTCTACCTCCGCCACAGAGTTTACGAGGCTATACCTAAATATATTTCGGGGAGAACCAGCTATCTCCAGGTTTGATTGGCCTTTCACCCCTACCCACAGCTCATCCGAGCCGTTTTCAACCGACACCGGTTCGGGCCTCCACAGGCTTTTACGCCTGCTTCACCCTGGCCATGGGTAGATCACCTGGTTTCGGGTCTACTCCACGCAACTCATTCGCCCTGTTCGGACTCGCTTTCGCTTCGGCTCCACCTGCCGGCTTAACCTTGCTACGCAGAGTAACTCACTGACTCATTATGCAAAAGGCACGCGGTCAGGCATTCCTTGGGCCCGAAAGCCCGAGGCATAGCCCTCCCACAGCTTGTAGGCATACGGTTTCAGGTTCTATTTCACTCCCCTCGCCGGGGTTCTTTTCACCTTTCCCTCACGGTACTAGTTCACTATCGGTCGCCAGGTAGTATTTAGCCTTGGGAGATGGTCCTCCCGGTTTCCCACAAGATTTCACGTGTCCCGTGGTACTCAGGAATTCGACCAAGGAAGCCTGATCAATTTCGTATACGGGGCTATCACCCTCTATGGCAAGGCATTCCAGCCTTTTCTGCTATCAATCAGGTTTGTAACTTCCCGGCAGGTCCGTGATCCCGCCCGGTCGAACCCTGCAACCCCAGATAACCAACGCTCACGGGCTATGACAGTTATCTGGTTTGGGCTCTTCCCCGTTCGCTCGCCACTACTGAGGGAATCGCATTTGCTTTCTCTTCCTGAGGGTACTTAGATGTTTCAGTTCCCCTCGTTCGCCTCCTGTGCCTATGGATTCAGCACAGGATACCGGGATGAATCCCGGTGGGTTTCCCCATTCGGAAATCCCCGGATCTAAGCCTGTTTGACGGCTCCCCGGGGCTTATCGCAGCCAGCCACGTCCTTCATCGCCTCCTGACACCAAGACATCCACCGTACGCCCTTAGTAGCTTGACCACCACTCAGCGCATTGGAGTCTTTCCATTCTCGATCGATTTTCAAAGATCAGTGAAAATATGTAAAATCTCTGGTATCAAGTTTATTCTGGTGGAGGTGAACGGAATCGAACCGATGACCTCCTGCGTGCAAAGCAGGCGCTCTCCCAACTGAGCTACACCCCCTGATGGATCATATATATTCAAAGACCTCTCTGTCTGGTGGGCCTAGGTAGAGTCGAACTACCGACCTCACGCTTATCAGGCGTGCGCTCTAACCAACTGAGCTATAGGCCCTTGTCTGCACGTCACAGGTTGCCGGATCTTTCAAAACTAAACAGTGAGATGGCACAGGTAATAAAAGATACTCCCTAGAAAGGAGGTGATCCAGCCGCAGGTTCCCCTACGGCTACCTTGTTACGACTTCACCCCAATCACCAACCATACCTTAGGCGCCTGCCTCCCGAAGGGGTTAGCCCAGCGACTTCTGGTACAGCCAGCTTTCGTGGTGTGACGGGCGGTGTGTACAAGGCCCGGGAACGTATTCACCGCGGCCTGCTGATCCGCGATTACTAGCGATTCCGCCTTCATGGAGTCGAGTTGCAGACTCCAATCCGAACTGAGACCGGCTTTTTGGGATTGGCTCCCCCTCGCGGGTTTGCAGCCCTTTGTACCGGCCATTGTAGCACGTGTGTAGCCCTGGACATAAGGGCCATGAGGACTTGACGTCATCCCCACCTTCCTCCGGCTTAACACCGGCAGTCCCCCTAGAGTGCCCAACTGAATGCTGGCAAATAAGGGCGAGGGTTGCGCTCGTTGCGGGACTTAACCCAACATCTCACGACACGAGCTGACGACAGCCATGCAGCACCTGTCACCGAGCTCTTGCCAAAGGCAAGCACCCCCCTGTTTCCAGGAGGTTCTCGGGATGTCAAGCCCAGGTAAGGTTCTTCGCGTTGCGTCGAATTAAACCACATGCTCCACCGCTTGTGCGGGCCCCCGTCAATTCCTTTGAGTTTCAACCTTGCGACCGTACTCCCCAGGCGGGGCACTTAATGCGTTAGCTACGGCACGGAAAGTATAAAGACTCCCCATACCTAGTGCCCATCGTTTACGGCGTGGACTACCAGGGTATCTAATCCTGTTTGCTCCCCACGNNCTACGAATTTCACCTCTACACTGGGAATTCCGCCTCCCTCTCCCGTACTCAAGCCAAGCAGTATTAGATGCAGTTCCCCGGTTGAGCCGAGGGCTTTCACATCTAACTTACCTGGCCGCCTACACGCGCTTTACGCCCAGTAATTCCGAACAACGCTTGCACCCTCCGTATTACCGCGGCTGCTGGCACGGAGTTAGCCGGTGCTTCCTCTGGTGGTACCGTCAAAAAGCCCGCTTTATCGACGAGCTTTATTCGTCCCACCTGACAGGGCTTTACGACTCGAAAGCCTTCTTCACCCACGCGGCGTCGCTGCGTCAGGGTTTCCCCCATTGCGCAAAATTCCTTACTGCTGCCTCCCGTAGGAGTCTGGGCCGTGTTTCAGTCCCAGTGTGGCTGATCATCCTCTCAGACCAGCTAGCCATCGTCGTCTTGGTAGGCCGTTACCCTACCAACTAACTAATGGCGCGCGGGCCCCTCTTCAAGCGACAGCAGAAACTAAGTTCCTGCCGCCTTTTACCCCTGATTCCGTGGAATCTGTGGCCTTATGGGGTATTAGCCACCCTTTCGGATGGTTATCCCCCTCTCGAAGGCAGGTTACCCACGTGTTACTCACCCGTCCGCCGCTTTACTCACCCCCGAAGGGGCTTTCACGCTCGACTTGCATGTATCAGGCACGCCGCCAGCGTTCGCTCTGAGCCAGGATCAAACTCTCCAGTTAATTGTGGAATTGATTCCTGTACCATTCACTGTTTAGTTTTCAAAGATCGGGTAATAATCGCAGAATTAACACTATAGCCAAACCTCCGCTAAATGTCAATAATTATTTCAAAAACCGAAGATTTCCCGCCCCGGGAAAAAACCTATCTATTAAATGATACCCTGAAAAACTCCTTTTTGCCAACTTTTAATTTAATATCCCCTGTCGTTTTAATCGATTTTCTCGCATCCGATATTTTTTCTCCGTTTACCTCGACCCCTCCCTGCTCGATCAGCCGCTTCGCTTTCGACGTAGAGTTAAATGAGGGGGAAATTTCCGCGATCAATTTCGCAAGCCAGATTTCATCCTCGGGGTAGGAAAACTCGATGAGAGAAACGTCCTCGGGGAAGAGCTTTTCGGAAAATTTACGAATAAAGTCTTCTCCTGCCCTTTTTGCGGCATCGTGGCCGTGATACCGGGCCACGATTTCCCCGGCAAGCCCCATCTTCGTATCCCTGGGATTGACGCTCCCCTCGTTTAATTTCCTCTTCGTGTCTTCAAGATCGGACAGAGAAATATCGCTCAGCAATTCGTAGTACCTGATCATGAGATCGTCTGAAATCGACATGATCTTTCCGAACATAACCTCCGGTGTCTCGTTGATGCCGACATAGTTGCCGAGACTCTTTGACATCTTGTGCACGCCATCTGTGCCTTCGAGGAGCGGTGTCGTCATCACTACCTGGGGAACCTGTCCGAAATATCTCTGGAGATCCCTCCCCACGAGGAGGTTGAATATCTGGTCTGTCCCGCCGAGCTCCACGTCTGCCTCGAGGATTACAGAATCGTAACCCTGGAGGAGGGGATAGAGGAACTCGTGTATGTAAATCGCCCTTTCCCCCTTGAACCTGCTGTCGAAATCGTCCCTCTCCAGCATTCTGGCAACAGTCATTTGCGCGGCGATCTTGATAATCTCATCCGAAGCCAGCTGGCCGAGCCACTCGCTGTTGAACCTGATCTCGGTCTTGTCAGGATCGAGAATCTTGAATAATTGCTCCCGGTAGGTTTTCGCATTCTCCAGCACCTCTTCTTTCGTCAGGGGTGGCCTCGCTTCAGTTTGACCCGAAGGGTCTCCGATCATCCCGGTAAAGTCCCCGATAAGGAAAATCACCTGGTGCCCTTCATCCTGGAAATGTTTCAGCTTATGGATGAGAACCGTGTGACCGAGGTGAAGGTCAGGCGCGGTAGGATCAAAGCCGGCTTTTATCCTGAGCTGTTTCCCATTTCGCTTCGCTTCCTCGAGTCTGAGTCGCAGTTCCTTTTCCTGAATTACATCGACCACACCGCGCAATAGCCTTCTCAGCATGTCTTCCATCTGCAGAGAACCTCACACGCTTTTTTCATAGATCCTTCTTATGCTCCGGCACATTCCCGTCTCGACATCAAGTGCCAGCATCACACCGCTGAAAAGTACCGGTCCCGTTGCCACTTCGAACTTGACCGGCATCTGGGAGAGAAACCTCTCCAGTATATGTTCCTTCTTCATTCCGATAATCGAATTGATCGGTCCGCACATTCCCACATCAGTAATGTACCCCGTGCCACCGGGAAGGATGCATTCGTCTGCGGTCTGAACATGGGTGTGCGTCCCGATTACACCCGATACCCTGCCATCGAGATAGTATCCCATGGCCTCCTTTTCCGAAGTCGCCTCGGCGTGAAAGTCGATTATCGTGAACTTGCTTCTCTGCTTGTTGGTTTCAAGCATGGCATCGACCGCCCTGAAAGGACAGTCGAAGGTTCCCATGAAAACTCTTCCCGAAAGGTTCGCAACGAGGTAACTCGACCCGCTTCGCCCGGTAAAAAATCCGTAACCCCTTCCAGGATTTCCTGGCGGATAATTGAGGGGTCTAAGGACCCGGTCATTGCTTTCTATATACCCTATGATTTCCTTCTTGTCCCAGACGTGGTTTCCCGTGGTGATGACATCGACCCCGTACCCGAGAAGCTCATCTATCACCTCTGCCGTGAGGCCAAACCCCCCCGCCACATTTTCAGCATTGACAATGACAAGGTCGAAATCTTCTTCCCTGCGAAGCTTATCGATGTTTTCCCTGACGGCCCGCCTTCCCGGCCGTCCGATAATATCTCCTATGAAAAGAATGTTCAGACCGCTCACCTCGCAAATTCGACAGCTCTGGTCTCCCTGATCACCGTCACTTTCACCTGCCCCGGATACGACATTTCATTTTCCACTCTTTTCACGATATCCCTTGCAAGCATCAAAGCCGATTCATCGGATGTCTTCCCCGGCTGGACTATAACTCTTATCTCGCGTCCCGCCTGTATGGCATATGCCTTTTCAACTCCCTGAAACGAAGTTGCGATCTTCTCGAGATCCTCGAGCCTCTTCAGGTAGTTTTCGAGCATTTCCCTGCGGGCGCCAGGCCTCGCCCCGGAAAGGGCATCGGCTGCCTGAATGATGATAGGGAGGATGTCCTTTGGAGATTCATCCTCGTGATGGGCTGCTATGGCATGGATGATTCTGCTCGACTCACCATATTTTTTGGCAAGCTCGGCACCGATAAGGGCATGGGGTCCTTCCACTTCGTGATCAACGGACTTGCCAATGTCGTGGAGGAGACCGGCCCTCTTTGCCACCTTGGGATTCAGCCCGAGTTCTGAGGCAATCGCGCCGGCAAGAAAAGAGACCTCGAGCGCATGGGTGTACATGTTCTGGCCGTAGCTCGTTCTGAATTTTAACTTTCCGATCATCCGTGTAAGTTCTGGGTGCATGTTGTGGATGCCAAGGTCGAAAATTGCCTGTTCTCCGGCTTCCTTTACCTGCTGGTTGATCTCGTCTGTCGCCTTTTCCACAACCTCCTCGATCCTGGCCGGGTGAATCCGTCCATCGGCGACGAGCCGCTCGAGCGCCACCCTCGCAACTTCCCTCCTGAGGGGGTTGAAACCGGAAAGGATAACCGCCTCGGGTGTATCATCGATGATGAGGTCAACGCCCGTTGCAGCTTCAAAGGCGCGTATGTTGCGGCCTTCCCGCCCGATTATCCTTCCCTTCATCTCTTCATTCGGCAAAGGAACGGTGGTGACCACTCTCTCGGAGACGTAATCGGCTGAATACTTCTGAATGGCAAGGGCAATCATCTTCTGCGCTTTCCTATCGGCTTCTTCCTTGAACGTGTCTTCTATTGCCTTGATTTTCTTCGCCACGTCCATCTTGGCCTCATCTTCGATCATATCCATGAGCTCCTGTTTGGCCTGCTCCAAAGTGTAGCCGGAAATGCGCTCGAGCCTGTCCTTTGTCTCCTGTATTTTCTCCTTGTAAGCCTCTATATCTTTACTCAGCTGTTTCTGCGTCTGGTCAAGTTGCTTTTCCCGCTTGGTAAAATCTGCCTCTCTGGTCTCCAGGGACTCTGTTCGCCTGTCAAGAAGCTCCTCCTTCTGGAGGAATCTTCGCTCCAGCCTCTGCAGTTCCCCCTTCTTTTCCTGGGTTTCCTTCTCAAAATCTGACCTCACCTGAAGCATATAGTCCTTTGCCTGAAGCGAGGCCTCCTTGAGGATGCTCTCCGATTCTCGCTTGGCTCTCTTCAACACCTCATCTGCAGCCTCTTCCGCCTTCTTGATTTTTTGATCCGCCGTTCTCTTATTGATGAAAAGAAAGATGGATATTACACCCAGGAGAGCTACCAATCCCGCAAGTACAGCGATTATTAGCGTTGTGTTATTCACCGCGAACCTCCGGCAAAGATGTTTTTGTTGTCTCCCTGCCAGCCATTCTCCGTAAGAACAAGGTCGAGCTTCACATCCCACAAGTCTGCATCAATGGCATTCAATACCTGGAAGGCATACCCGAAACCTATCGTCAGCAATGGTTTGTGCCTGGACAGATAGCGGTCGTAGAAACCCCTCCCGTATCCGATCCTGTGATTTTCTCTGTCAAACGCCACACCAGGCACGACAACGATATCGGGCACACTCCCCTCCAGGCCGGTGTAGAAACCCACGTCGGGCTCGTAGACTCCGAATTTTCTCCTCACAAGCTCCCTTTTCGATGATACGGGAAGAAACACCATTTCCACGTCAGATACAACTCTTGGAAACAGGCACGTTGTACCCCTGCTTATGAGAAAGTCAAAAACGGGAAACGTATCAACCTCGCCTTTAATGGGATAGTAGAGCCCTACCGAGTTCACGTTCGTCGCCAGCAGGAGATCGTTGATAAGCAGAGATGCCAGGTGAGAACTCTTTTCCTTTCTTTCCCTGAAAGAAAGATCGTTCTCCCTCATTTCGATCACTTTCTTTCTGATTGCGCTTTTGTTTTTTGGCATAAAAAAATCCCACAACACGTGATATCGCGGGATCATTTCAGGAAGGGAATAAGGCTTTGTGGGGCTTTTTCCTCGTGCAATCTTCTCTGCGTTAAGGCTTTATAGTAATAAAATCCTTATCCCTTCAAAAAACCCTGTGTCAATCCCACATATATGTAAAAAACGGTTATGAAATGTTCCCCGCCGATGCCGTGCTGACGATTGATGTTGAACCCGTCCCACATAGGTGGGTACCCTTGTAACGGCTTCTGGCTTCCCCGGTGCGGGGTGTGCTCTCCACCGTCAGGGAGGATTCCCGTTCAACATTTTGTTGGCTCAAACCTTTCGTCAGTCACCAACACAGAAGGGAACGCCGTTTTCATCCCTGTATGTGACCTAACTTTTCGTCCAGCAGTAAATCGAGCTCCTTGACTTTTCCCTTTGTATTTTCAAGCTCTCTCCTCATTATCAGCATCTCGTCGGCGATGGTGAGAGAGGTGAGAATCAGCTGATCCATATTCGTTATGGTCTTGTTGTCACGCTTTATCTCCCGCAACTTTCCATTGAGATACGAGGTCAATTCCTCGACGTACCGTTCATCCTTATCCGTTGATATCGACAGCTTATACCCGAGTATATTTATGTCAATTACCTTTTTCATGACTCAATTATACAACAATTTCTTCACAACTCAATCACTTCAAGTTTGCTGAGCAGCCTCTCGATACTCTTCTTCACTTCATCTTTTTCACGGGACAACTCCTCCGCCCGCCGCCGCAACTGCTCGTTCTCCAGAACCTTCCTGTTCAGTTCTTCCTGTAATCGTGCGTTTTCCACCTTGAGCTTCTCGACGATTTCAATGAACTTGGAAATTTTTGACTCTATCTTGCCAACGAAATTCTCAGACATCTCCTCTCCCCCCTCAGTACGCGTAGAGATTCCCGTAGGGCCTGTTTGTAACGGGAACTATCTTTGTGAACGCGTTTTTCATAACATCGTTGTAGTCGTAATCGAACTCTTCGCAAAACTCCTTTATCGAGCTCTCGAGAATTCGCCTGTCGGCATCCTCGATCGGCACCACGCCAACTTCCGCACCGACCCTGCTCATATCGGGCTCACCCCTCAGGAAAATCACACCCCCGTGCATCCCCGTACCGAGGAAATCACCCGCGACGGGAAGCCCGTTATCTTCTCCCTGCGATATCCCGAGGATTATGAGCACCCCGCCCGCCATATATTCCCCGAGGAAATCTCCCGCCTTGCCACCCACAACCATGACCGGTATCTTATCCTGGTATCCTTTCATGTGTATGCCGACCCGGTACCCCACGTCTCCCTTTATGAAAATCTTTCCTCCCCTCATCGCATAGCCGCATACGTCACCGGCGTGGCCGTGGATGGAGATCTTTCCCGAATTCATCGTATTTCCCACGTTGTCCTGGGCATTATTTTTGACGATTATGTATGGGCCATCCATGAACGCTCCAAGGTCGTTTCCCGGAACCCCGTCGATGACTATCGTGACCCTGTTCTTTATGCCATCTCCTATGTAGTACTGACCGTTTACATTGCAAAGGATGATCTCCGTGCATCCCTCACCGACAGCATCGCGCACCATCTTGTTCAGATCCCTGTAGTAGAGGCCTTTTGCGTCAATTTCCCTTCTCATGAACGGTACCCTCAGTTGATGATGCCTCTTTCCAGCTTCGCTATCACCGGCTGTCCCGCTTTCGGTGCCCATACTTTGTCCGGATCGGGGCACACCTCGCGAATCGCCGCCTCTTCGCTTGCCATGTAGACAAAGTCTCCCTTCGTCCCGACAACGAGCGGCCTGAGCTTTACCCGGTCGTTCAAACCGACAATGCCGTCTGAAAAAGCAAAGAGAATGGCAAAGGGGCCGTTGAGCAGCGCGCTTCCGAAAACCATCCTTATAGCCCTGAAAAGGTCCCCTTCCTTGTTGTCGAGGTCCTTCCAGAAAGGTGCCGCAAGCGCCACGCAGGCGGATTTTATATCCAGCCCGAGCTTCCTTATGAGCAGGTCGAGGAGGTAGGCAACGACTTCCGTATCGGTGAGAAGCGTCAGGTTGTAACCGTACATTTCAAGATACCGCTTGTTGATTCCATAGGATGATATTTCCCCATTGTGAACGATCGACCAGTCCAGGATAGTGAAGGGGTGCGCGCCTCCCCACCAGCCCGGCGTGTTCGTGGGAAACCTGTTGTGGGCGGTCCAGATATAGGCCTCGTAGTCTTCGATGCGGAAAAAATCAGCAATATCCCTCGGGAATCCGACTCCCTTGAATACTCCCATGTTCTTACCCGATGAAAAAACGTACGCTCCCTCGACAAAGCCATTGATCCGCATAACGAGGTTCACAATCATGTCATCCTCGTGCTGGAGGTGAAGATCCCGGGGGGCCTTTTCGATCACGGGCCGCAGGAAGTACCGTATGAGAATGGGGGAAATTCTTATCCTCTCCGTGACCCGGGTCGGTATCTCCTCGTAATAAACGACGTCGGAGAGATTCTCGAGGAGAGACTCCGTCTCCTCTTTCGCAGAGTAATCGTCATACATGATGTGAAACGCATAGTAATCCGCATAGTCAGGATATATTCCATAAGCGGCATACCCTGCACCGAGGCCATTGCCTCTGTCCGTCTGGAGTACGATCGATCTGACGATCTCGCCGCCACCTATCCTGTTACCGCGGGTGTTGATGATCCCGGAAAGACCGCACCCCGATATATCCTTGGAAAAACGGTAGGTCATAACCTTTCTCCGCAGCTGTCAGAAGTTTCTAAGGTAAACACAATATATCATATCATGTCAAGCCGTCAGCAAAGGTTGCAATTGTCAGTGACCCTCAAAGTCGACCACGCAGTGGGCTATCCCCGCGCAGACAGAAACGAGTCGCCTCATGGAGGAGAGAATATCGAGGTGAATCGAGCTGGTTTCGAGGGACTCCTTCATCCCCAGGTGCAACCGCCGTATGTGGGCGTTCTTCAAATCCCTCTCGAGGTTGCTCAGCACTTTTTTTCTGTTTATAACCCGGCTGGCAAGCTCTCTGTCGACTCTCATGAACGCGAATAGTGCCTCATCGTACATCTCAACGACCTTGCCGTGATACAACAGTATCTCCCCTTTTCCTTCTTCAGAGAAATATAACTTATTCAATATTTTATTACTCAACTGTTCGCCGATTCCTTTATAGATTATGTCACCCGCTACTTCGAGGTAACTGATAACCGAAATAAACGCCACGTTTCTCTTGCCCACTTCCAGACCTATATCGATCTGGCTGTGCTCGGAGATAAACTTCTTGATCTCCCTGTCGAGATAATCGACGAGATCATCACGGCCGGCTATATCGTCGATACCCTCCAGCGTGCCCGACTCGATAATCTCCTGAATGTCGATGAGCATACCCCGAACCACATCCGCCATTCTCATGATCTCTCTCGACACCTGCGCCGCCAGGAGAGATGACGACGCTGCGTATGATCTGTCGAGGTATTGAAGCCTGAATTCATCCCTGTCCTCTTTTTCGGGATACATTTTCTCGAGAAGCTTCGCCGCCACACGGGTAAAAGGGAGAAAGAGGAGGGATATGGTAAGGTTGAACACCGTGTGCATGTTCGCCACCATATGCGCGTGATCGAAGGAAATCGTCTCGAGGATCGACGGTATATACCTCAGGAAGGGCAGAAATAGCAGTACGCCTGCGAATTTGAAAAAGAGGTGTCCCCACGCAATCCTCGCCCCTCTCTCTTTTCCTCCGATTGCGGAGAGAAAAGCGATGACGGTAGCCCCGAGATTTGCCCCCAGAATTGCGGGAATGGATGCCTTGATGGTCACGATATCCTGTATCGAAAATCCGATTATCAGCGCGAGGACGGCTGTGGAGGACTGGAAAACCAGCGCACATATCAGGCCACCGGCGAACGATATGAGCGGTGCTCTGTCGAGCCCTTCGAGGATCATCGCAAGCCCCGGGATTTTTCCCACCCCCGCCGAGAGCTCGTTTACGATCACTATGGCAAACAGAATGAATCCGAACCCGAGAATGCCCTGACCGATAGCTTTTCTCCGCTGATTGCGGGAGAAAAGGTAGAAGAATGCACCAACTGAGATAACGAGCAATGAGATAGAGGTTATTCTGAAGGATATCAACTGAACGATAACGGTAGCACCGAGATCTGCTCCCAGGATGATTGCGAGGCAGGCAGGTAAAGAAATCGGGGTCGTCGCCGTAAGCGACAAAAGAAGCGCCACCGTCGCTCCCGAGGACTGCAGCGATAGGGTTGACAGGAACCCGGCCAGATAGGCGGGAACGCTCTTATCGGACAGTTTCTTGAATGCTACCCGTATTTTTTCCCCCAGGGCTGATTCGAAACCCATTCCAGACAGGCGAATCCCCAGGAGAAGGAATGCGACGGCACCGAGAAATTGTATGAGCAGGAGGTCACTCATCGAACAAAAGGGCCCTTGCAAAGTCGGCTGAACCAAAGGGCCGCAGGTCATCAATGCCCTCGCCGATCCCGATGAATCGGACGGGAATTTTTATTTCCCTCGTTATGGCGAGGAGGACCCCACCTTTTGCAGTTCCATCAATCTTTGTCACCGCAAGGCCGGTTATGCCGAGAGACTCGTTGAAGCTCCTCGCCTGGTTGATGCTATTCTGTCCGGTCGTTGCATCGAGGACAAGCAAAATCTCCGAAGGCGCATGGGAAAGTTCCTTATGGAGAACTCTTTTTACCTTGCCAAGTTCATCCATCAGGTTTTTTTTCGTGTGAAGCCTTCCCGCTGTGTCGATTATCACCACGTCCTTTTTCTTCGAGCGGGCAGACTGAATCGTATCGAAGGCAACAGCCGAAGAATCCCCACCCGGCCTGTGCTTTACCACATCAACCCCCGCCCGCTCGCCCCAGATCTCGAGTTGCTCGATCGCCGCTGCCCGGAACGTATCCCCTGCGCCGAGCAAGACGGAGTGTCCCTTCATTTTGAGGCCGTGTGCCAATTTTCCTATGGTAGTCGTCTTACCGGATCCGTTCACGCCGACTACGAGGATGACGAATGGGTAGGGAGGAAAAATCTCGAGGGGTTCCTCGACATCCTCGAGCATGTTTCTTATGATCTCCTCCATAATCCGCTTGATACGCTGTGGATCCGGTTTTTCCTGTTTCTCGAGACGCGATCTTAAGTGCTCCATGAGGAAAAGGGTCGTCTCGAAACCAACGTCGGACAATATGAGGATTTCCTCGAGCTCATCGAGCAGCTCTTCTCCCCCTTTCCCTGCCTGCACTGCATCCTCAAATCGCTCCAGGATGCTCCTTCTCGTCTTTGTCAGCCCTTTTCGGACTTTCGATAAAAAGGCCACCACCTGTTGCCCCTTTCTCCTTTATCAACCGAATCAGAGTAAAAAGAATATAGCACACAAAAAGCTGAGACCCGAGACTTTCGGGGGATGGGATTGCCTGCGGGTTAACTTAATTGCGCGGAGATGATACGCGATATGCCAGGCCTGTCCATGGTCGTCCCATAGAGAAAGTCGGCAAGCTCCATCGTCCTCTTTTTATGGGTGATCATGATTACCTGACAGCTGTGGGATATATCTCGAATCAGCCTGTTGAACCTGTCTACGTTCGCCTCATCAAGGGGCGCATCAACCTCATCGAGGAAAAGAAATGGCCCCGGCCGGACGAAAAACAGGGACAGGAGGAGACAGATACCGGTAAGCGCTTTTTCACCATTGGACAAAAGGGCCAGATTTTTCAGTTTTTTACCAGGCGGCTGGGGTATTATTTCCACACCCGATTCCAGCAGGTTATCCTCCTCCGTCATTTTCAGCTGGCCCTTACCTCCCGTGAAAAGCTTGGGGAAGAGTTCCATGAATTTTTCGTTCACGCTGTTGAACATCGTTATGAATTTATCCCTGGATTCCCTGTCAATTTTCGAAATCACCTTTTCAAGGTCCTTCATGGACTTTTCAAGGTCCTCCTTTTGAGCCAGAAGGTTTTCATATCGCTTTGCAAGCTCATCCCTCTCCTCGATTGCAGAGACATTGACTTCTCCCAGCAACTCGAGCCGCCTCCTCGTGGCGTCCATTTGCTCATGGAGAAGTTCATCACCAATATCGGCAAACATGCCGGTTGCCGGACTCGGGTCAATTTTTTCGAGACCGTAGCTGTCGTGGGCAACGGAATGTATGCTTTCCAGCCTCGTCCTCACCGCCACGAGCTTCTCACGCAGAGAAGAGATCTCCTCTTTTGAGTTATTAAGGACAGATGCGGTATCCGCCGATTCTTTTTCCACATCAGACAGGTTAACCTTCATGCCGGATATCTGGGCGCTTTTTTCGGCCATTTCTTTCTCGAATTCTTCCCTTCCATCAGCTACCGCTTTGAGCTGGACGGTCATCTCTTCTTTCCTGAGCAAAAGACCCTCTCTGCCGCGCTCCAGTCCTCCAGCCTCCTCGGCTACCTTGCCCCTGTAGGCTGTTTTATCCTCTACGATTTTTCTCATCGATTCGATCTCGGTTTCGATCCTGCGTTTTTGCTCCTTCAGCTCCATATGCTCAAGGTCCCGCCTGCTGGTCCTTTCCTCGAGCTCTCTCAAACTTATCTCGTCATCTTGGATTGCGCTCTTCAGGACCGTGATCTCCTTCTCCAAGTCTGCAGCCTTTTTCGCACTCTTTTCTTTCACGATCCTGGTCTCCTCGTTTTGCGTCTCATATCTTTTCATCTCTGCCCTCAGATGGGCAAGTTCCTCTTCACTCCATCCATACCGCTTTTTCTGCTTCTCGATCTCCTTTTCGAGAAACTCGATGTGCACTTTTGCCGAATGCTTTTCCTTTTCCCGGGCGCCGATCTCTGCCTGGAGCTTCTGGAAGCGCACCCTCTTCTCTGCCAATTCCTCCTTGAACACATTGAGCTGGTTTTCCTTGTTTTTCAGATCCTTCTCTGCACCCAGCAGTTTGCCTTCCAGCTCCGCCATTTCTCTTCGCTTGCTCAGAATGCCCCTTTCTTCGCCTTTTACGCTTCCTCCTGAAATGACTCCCGTGGGCAGAACCAGGTCACCCTCGAGGGTAACATAGGTCGCCCAGAACCCGTTGGTCTTCCACAGCCTCACGGCATCTTCGACGGTTTTTACGAGAAGGACATCCCCGAGAAGGTCTTCGATAAGCTCCCTGCACTCCGCGGGCGCTGATATAATTCCGGCAATGGATGAGATAACCCCTTCCCCCGCTGGTATCTCGACGCTCTTGACGTCCCTCTTCCGCAGCTTTACCGGGGCGAACGCCCCCCTTCCCTTTCCCGTGTTTTTCAGCGCCCGAAGGGCAACGACACCGTCGTCTGCGTCCTTGACGATGATATATTTCAGGCTCTCCCCCAGGGCTGCCTCCACGGCCCTCTCATAGCCCTTTTCGACCGCTATCAGTTCCCCGAGCACACCGAGTATGTCTGCCCCTTCTCCTTTTGACCGGAACTCATTCATGATGTAAGACACGCTTTCACCAAAAACCTCGTAATTTTCCAGAATCTGCTTCAGGGCATTGAGGCGGCTGTCGGTCCTCTCTCTCTCCTTGTTCATAGCTTCGATATTGCCCTTTAGCATCTCCACTTCTCTCTCGCAGTGGGAGATCGAAGCGCTCAACTCCCGGGACTCCTCACTGATGCGGAATATCTTCTCCGTGAGTTCTCTCTCTCTTTCGATTTCATCCCGCGCTTGCTTCTCTCCCCTGGCGATTTCCGTCTGGAGTTGCTCGAGCTCCCGTGCGAGATGCTTTGTCTTCCTATCGGTTTCAGAAAACCATTTCTCGTTTATGCTGATCGAGTTGTCGAAACCACCGATGCGGGAAAGAAGGTCGACAAGATCATCCCTTTTAAGCTCCTGTTTCTGCTTGAGCTCTTTCAGCCTCCTTCCCAGCGTTTCCCGGAGTTCTGCTGGCTCCCCGTGCTCAGATTGAAAAAGGACGATTTGCTCATCCGTTTCTCCCGCAGCATCCAGAAGCCCCGCAATGCTATTTTTCAGCTCGGCCATCTCCATCTCGATCTTTCTTCCTGCATCGTTGAGGGCCGAAATCCTCTCTGAAACATTTTTTATTTCCCGGGTCACCGCGCCGTGCTCGGTATCAAGGCGGTAAAATGACTCGTTTTTCTCAGACAGCTTCTGCCTGATGCTCTCGATCTCCGTTTCAACGCCAAACACGGCGTTCCTCAGCTCCTGCTCCTTGACCTTATACGCCTGCAATATTTCTTCCGTTCTCCGTGCCTTCGCCGCCGTCTCGCGCAATAAATTTTCGAGCCGCGCCTCCTCCTCGCACTCCCTCACCGCTTTTCTCCTGAGAAGTTCGATTTCCATATCCTTCATCTCACCTTTGAGGACTCTGTACCTTTTCGCTTTCCTCGCCTGCCGGTCTATCGAACCGAGCTGCCTTTTCACCTCGAGCAATATATCCGACACCCGCATCAGGTTCTGCCGCGTTGTCTCAAGCTTCCTCAGGGCCTCCTTTTTCCTCAACCGATATTTTGCAACACCAGCTGCTTCCTCAATCAACATGCGCGTCTCTTCCGGTTTTCCCGTGATTATCTGCTGGACCTTGGCCTGTTCGATGATACAGTATCCCCGGGCCCCGGATCCCGCGTCGAGGGAAAGCTCTACGATATCTTTCAGCCTGCAGGGGGTTTTGTTTATGAAAAATTCGGACTCCCCGTCTCTGAAGGCCCTCCTCGTTATCTGGATCTCTGAAAAGCTCTCGTAGCCTGCCGGTTTGGGGCCAACCGTATTGTCGAAAACAAGCGTCACCTCCGCCATGCCCATTGGCGGTGACGTCTCCGAACCGGAAAAGATTATATCTTCGAGCAATTTGGTCCTTATCATCGTCGGGGCTGTCTCCCCCATCAACCACCGAATTGCATCAACGACGTTTGATTTCCCGGAGCCGTTCGGGCCAACAATGGCGGTTACCCCCTCGGAAAAGTTTACGACCGTCTTTTCGCAGAAGGATTTAAACCCCACAAGCTCGAGTGATTTTATTTTCATACGCAATCTCCGTTGAGGCTTGATGTATCAATATAGTGTATAGAACATCTTTGGTAATACAATATATTGTGCGATTTGGAAAAAGTAAAGCAAAAAAAAGGTGACCCCGGCAGGGGTCACCCCGACACCTTCACTCGAATAAACTGCCCTCAGCGGGCCGATTTTCTCCTCTTTTTTCCCTTTGCACCCGCCGCCTTCCGAGAAGCCCTGTTCCTCATATTCTCTTTAATTACCACCTGCGCCGCTGAGAGCCTCGCTATGGGAATCCTGTACGGTGAGCAGCTCACGTAATCAAATCCGCTCAGATGACAGAATTCGACGGAAGCAGGGTCGCCTCCGTGCTCTCCACAGATCCCTATCTTGAGGTCTTTCCTCGTCCCCCTGCCCCTTTCAACGCCTATCTTTATGAGATCTCCCACGCCTGCCTGGTCGAGGGTCTGGAAGGGATCAAAGTTAAGGATATTATCAGCCCTCTGTTCGTATACCCTCTTGCAGTCGGGACAGGACAGGTCTTTCTCGAGTATACCACCGCAGCCGACGCACTTTTCCGCGGTGTTCATATACTCCATGATAAACTTTCCGGCATCATCCCGTGAAAAGCCATAAGCCGTCTGGGTGAGGTCGTTCGTGCCGAAGGAGAAAAACTCCGCCTCTTCGGCTATCTTATCCGCGCAGATAGCAGCCCTTGGAAGTTCGATCATGGTTCCGACAAGATATTTCACCTTCGTCTTGAACTTTCTCTGCACTTCCTCGGCCACCTGTACGACGATCTCCTTCTGGGCCTGCATCTCTTCTTTCATGCTTACCAGGGGAATCATGATCTCCGGGTATATCTTCACCTTCTTTTTTGCCACCGTGCAGGCAGCCTCCATGATAGCCCTGACCTGCATTCTCGTGATCTCGGGATAGAGGATGCCAACCCTGCAGCCGCGAAGCCCGAGCATCGGGTTAAACTCGTGGAGCTCCTCTACCCTGGCCAAGAGGCTCTTTTTCTCACTCAGCAACCCCTTGTCAGCATGGAGAAGCTCGAGCTTTGTAACCTCGACCATCAAATCTTCCATCTTCGGAAGGAATTCATGGAGGGGTGGATCCAGAAGCCTGATGGTGACGGGATACCCGTCCATTGCCTTGAACAGCCCAACGAAATCCTTTTTCTGCATCGGGAGGAGCATATCGAGATACTTTTTCCTGTCCTCCACCGTCTTTGCGAGAATCATCTTCTGCATGATATTGACTCTGTCCTCTGCAAAAAACATGTGCTCGGTTCTGCAGAGGCCTATCCCTTCCGCGCCAAAGTCACGCGCAACCTGCGCGTCCCTCGGGACATCAGCATTCGCCCTGACACCGATCTTTCTGAATGAATCCGCCCATTTCATCAAAACGCCAAAGGCCCCTGTCAGTTCGGGCGTCATGAGGGGAACCTCGCCCAGTATCACCTCTCCCATGGACCCGTTTAAAGTGATGAAATCTCCCTCCATTATCGTTTTCCCCTGGACGGAAAACCTGTTCGTCATCTCGTCGATCTCTATATCGTCACAACCCGCCACGCAGGTCTTCCCCATCTGCCTTGCCACAACCGCCGCATGGGATGTCATGCCCCCTTTGGCAGTCAATATTCCCTTTGCAGCATCCATCCCGTGGATATCGTCGGGGCTGGTCTCTTTCCTCACGAGAATCACCGGCTTCCCCTCCGTTGAAAGCTCAACCGCCCTGTCTGCATTGAATACCACCATCCCCGTTGCAGCACCGGGAGAAGCGGGGAGGCCTTTTGCAATCACCGTGTAACTGGCATTGGGGTCTATGATGGGGTGGAGAAGCTGATCTATCTGGGCAGGTTCGACCCGAAGGATAGCCGCTTCCTTCGAAATCAGCTTTTCCTTTACCATATCAACCGCAATCTTGACGGCGGAAGTGGCCGTTCTCTTCCCTGACCTGGTCTGCAGCATGTAAAGGTGATCATTTTCAACGGTGAACTCGTAATCCTGGACATCCCGGTAATGTTTCTCGAGCCTCTTCGTGATATCTATCAACTCCTTGAAAACGGAAGGCATATCTTTTTTCAGCTCTTTCAGCCCCTTCGGTGTTCGTATGCCGGCAACCACATCCTCACCCTGGGCGTTCAGCAGATATTCCCCGTAGAGCTCCTTTGCCCCCGTGGAGGGGTTCCGGGTAAATCCGACGCCCGTGGCGGAATCATTTCCCATATTCCCGAAAACCATGAGCTGAATGTTAACCGCAGTCCCGAGGTTATCGGGGATACTGTGGGATTTCCGGTAATACTTTGCCCGGGGATTATTCCACGACCTGAACACTGCATCGATTGCCATTTTGAGTTGCCTGTCGGGTGCCTGGGGAAAGGGTTTTTTTAACCTTTTTTTGACCAGGTCCTTGAACTTCTTCACGATAAACAGCAAATCATCGGTATCGAGATCCGTGTCCAGATCTATATCCTTTTCGCTTTTTCTTTTTTCGAGGATCTCTTCGAAATACTCTTTCGGTATGCCGAGGACCACGTCTGAGAACATGGTTATGAAACGCCGGTAGCAGTCAAAGGCAAACCTCTCATTTTCGGACTTTTTCGCCAGGCCCTTCACCGTATTGTCGTTGAGACCGAGGTTGAGAACCGTGTCCATCATCCCGGGCATGGAGAATCTCGATCCCGACCGGACGGATACGAGAAGGGGGTTGTTGCGATCCCCGAATTTTTTCCGCGATAGCTTTTCCAGCCTTCGGAGGTTCTTTCCCACCTCATCGGTTATCCCTTTCGGGACCCTCCCCCGATTTCTG
Organism: Deltaproteobacteria bacterium; assembly: GCA_011773515.1. Lineage (NCBI taxonomy): Bacteria > Pseudomonadati > Myxococcota > Myxococcia > Deltaproteobacteria bacterium. Next base: position 92,263 of record WVXK01000016.1, on the reverse strand, counting down.
TAGAATATGTTGCAGGCTTCGGTGGTTATCGTAAAACCGGGTGGAACGGGGATTTTGAGATTCGTCATTTCGGCAAGATTCGCTCCCTTTCCGCCGAGAAGGTCCTTCATCTCGGCTCTTCCCTCCGCTTTGCCAGCCCCGAAAAAATATACGTACTTGTTTGCCATTTCCAATTCCTCCATATATGTAAATATACTCGCCTACTTTCTGGATTGAGAAAAATCCGCTATCCAGCTGAAAAGTCCCGTCAACTCAGAGAGAAGCGCCAGCCGGTTATTTCTTCGTTTTTCGTCTTTATCCATAACGAGCACTTTTTCGAAGAACAGATCGATTGGCTTTCTCAGCGAAGCCAGCTTTTCCAGGGCGTCACCATATGATTTTTTCGCGACGAGACTCTCAACCGATTCCCTGGCCTCCAGGATAGCCCGGTACAGATCCCTCTCCTCATCGTGATCGAAAAGCTCCGGCGACACGGCATCTGCAACCTGAGCTCCCCTCGTTATGTTCTGAGCTCTCTTAAAGCCGGTGATCAGGGACTCGTACGACTCGCTCCGCTTGAAGGTTGAAAGGGCTTCAACCTTCCCCCTTGCATCCAGGACATTGTCGAAACCGACGTTGAGCACCGCGTCGATGATTTCATGGTCCACATCTCCTGAAGATATGACGCCCGGGAGCCTGCCCCGGAAAAACTCCAACACGTCTGCGATGATTGCCCCTTCTTCCCCTTTTATGCGATCCTCGAGGTTTTTTATCGCCCACGTGATCAACTCCGAGAGGGAGAGGTCATAGCCTTTGTCGATGATGACGTTTACCACTCCTATCGCCTGCCTTCTCAGGGCGTAAGGGTCCTGCGTCCCCGTCGGCACCAGGCCAACCCCGAAACAACCACAGATGGTATCGACTTTGTCGGCGATAGAAACAATCGCACCGGTTCCTGTTCCGGGCAGAATGTCCCTGGCTGCTCTGGGAAGATAATGCTCAAATACCGCCTCGGCAACCTCCTTTTCCTCTCCCGTCTTGAGAGCGTAGTCCCTTCCCATAATTCCCTGGAGCTCGGGAAACTCGTACACCACACCGGTAATGAGGTCGATTTTGGACAGAGCCGCAGCCCTCGCCGCCAGGTCCGCCTTTGCGGGATCTACCTTTTCCGCGATCTTCCTGGAAAGCTGCTCTACCCTTTCAACCTTGTCGAAATAGGTGCCGAGGTCGGACTGGTAAATGACCTCTTTCAGCTTATCCTTCTTGCCGATCAAAGGCTCCTTCAGGTCGTCTTTGTAGTAGAAGTCCGCATCCGACAGTCTTGCCTTGAGCACCTTCTCGTTCCCTCTGACCACCACGTCCATATCTTCTGTGATAATGTTCGACACCGTTGCAAAACCGGGGAATAGATTTCCACTCTCATCTTCAAAAACGAAATATTTCTGGTGCTCCTTCATGGTGGTTACCAGAATCTCCTTGGGCAGCTCCAGGTATGACTCCTCGAACTTTCCTACGACCGTCACGGGATACTCGACAAGATTGGCAACGGTTTCCAGGAGACTCTCATCCGCCACCCACGTGAAACCGATCTTGCTTTCTATGTCTTTCAGCTGCTTCCTGATTATCTCCTTCCGCGTATCGAAATCAACGATGACGAAAGCCTCCTTGAGCTTTTCCACATACTCCGAGGGTTCGTTGATGGTAATCTTGTCAGGTTTTAAAAATCTGTGCCCGAAGGTGAAGTTAGAGGACCTCGTGTTCCCGAAGGAGACATCTATGACCTTATTCCCGTAAAGGGCTATGATCCAGTGGACGGGCCGGGCAAACCTGATATCCAGGTCAGCCCACCTCATGGACTTTTTAAACGGCAGGGCGGGAAGGAGCCCCATCAGTATATCGGGAAACAGCTCTTCTGCCGTTGAAGACTCCTCTTTCTTCTGGTACCCGAGATACCTTCCCTTTTCGGTTTCGAATATTTTCAGGTCCTCCACCTTCAGATGGGATGATGCCGCAAATCCCAGCGCTGCCTTCGTGGGTTTTCCAGACGCATCGAAAGCGACACTTTCCGGGGGGCCGAGAACGAGATCCTCCTGCGTTTCCTGCGTATCTCCCACGTCTTTGATCCTGAACACCAGCCTCCGCGGGCTGCCGGTGATCTGTATGCGGGAGAAGGTTATCCGCTTCTTTCTCAACTCTTCCTCGAGATATTTCTCGCCCGCCTCGAGGGCCGGCCCTATAAAGCCTGCCGGAATTTCCTCGCAGCCTACTTCAATAAATAATTCTCTGCTCATGCCTTCCTCTCTCACCGTTTTTTTTATTTGAATGATTTGTTCAGAAGAGGATATCCAAGCTCTTCCCGCATCCCCAGGTACCCCTCCGCACACATACGCGCCAGGGTCCGGACACGACCGATATAGGATGTCCGCTCCGTTACCGAAATTGCTCCCCGGGCATCGAGCATGTTGAAGGTGTGGGAACATTTCAAGCAGTAGTCGAAAGCCGGGAGAACCAGCTTTTTCTCCACGAGCCTCCTGCACTCCTTTTCAAACATTTCAAAAAGAGAGAAGTGCATCGGTACGTCCGCCTCCTCAAAGTTGTATATCGAAAACTCCACCTCTCCGCGGTGGTAGACATCGCCATACGTCACATCTCCTATCCACTGAAGGTCAAAGACGTTGTCGACCCTCTGAAGATACATTGCGATCCTCTCGATTCCATAGGTAATCTCAAAGGAAACGGGTTTGAGGTCGAGGCCCCCTGCCTGCTGAAAGTAGGTCAGCTGGGTAATCTCCATCCCATCGAGCCATGCCTCCCAGCCCAGACCCCACGCACCGAGGGTCGGGCTCTCCCAGTCATCCTCAACAAGCCGAATGTCGTGTTTTTTCGGGTCTATCCCGAAGGACTCGAGGCTCTCGAAGTAGAGATCCAGTATGTTGTAGGGAGAGGGCTTCATGATTACCTGGAACTGATAATAGTGCTGAAGCCGGTTCGGGTTTTCACCATATCTCCCGTCGGTAGGCCTCCTGGAGGGCTCTACGTAAGCAACATTCCAAGGTTCGGGGCCAAGAACGCGAAGCAGCGTTGCCGGGTTGAAGGTACCCGCTCCAACCTCGATATCATACGGCTGCTGAACAACGCACCCTTTCCGCGCCCAGAACTCTTGAAGTGCGATGATAAGATCCTGAAAATTCACCTTTTACCTCCATGGGTTTTAGTTTTCAACAATAACCAAACAGAAAGGAATATATGAAAATATCATTAAACATATATGGTGTCAAGAAATATAAGAAATTAGAGGGTTTTCAAGCCTTTTAGTTTCAAATCCCGTGTAATTTGTATGAGAGGCCTGGGAACGAAGCCGAGTTTTTCCAGGATCACTTCGGTGGTAATCCTGTTTATTGAGCCGCTCTCATGCTCGGGAAACGGGGTGAATTCCCCGCACTCCGGATCAAGCGCTGCGGCTACTTTGCCCCTCATGTCTTTGCTAATTATTATATATTTTCCTGCTATTCTGCAGTTTATGCAGTAGATATGGCTGTTTTCCCTGTTGTAATATCCTTTTTCCTCTTCTCGAAAAACGCGGGCACAGCGGGAGCAGGTTGTGACGTTTGAAAGGAAGCCCGAATCAGCAAGCACTCTGATTTCCATCCACTTTACGGTCGAAATTATATCCTTTCCAGAGGCCAGGGACTCCAAAAAGATCCTCAATGATTGATAGATATAGGAGGATGCCATGTTTTCGAGATAAAAGTATTGAATTACCTGGAGAATGTAGTCAGCCGCACAATAGGCCTTGAAATTGTGGGCAATTTCCTCGAAGGCCTGTAAGAAACGGGCTCCGCTCACCACGTAGTAATCTTTTTTGCCCGCGGTAAGACTGAACTCATAAAGGCATAATTTCCTGATCGAACCGGGAAATCTCTTTTTGCTCCTTTTCAGCCCGGGTGCTATGGCCCTGATTGTCCCCCTGCTCTCGGTAAAAATCAAAAGGGACACGTCAGATTCCCTGAAGAGGTGTTCTTTCAGCTTTATTCCTTCCGTAATGAACGACGCCCGTCCCATGACGCTCAGATGAATTCCTTGAGAAGTAGGGTCGAAAGACCGAGAAAGGAGAGAAATCCCATGCAGTCCGTGGCGGTTGTCACAATAACTCCAGAGGCCAGGGCAGGATCGATTTTAATGGCCCGAAGAAAGAGGGGAACGATGGTACCAAAGGATGCCGCCACGAAGAGATTGATTACCATTGCCAGAAAAATGGCAAGACCAACAACGGGCAGTCCTTTCCACAGATAGGCAACGACGCCCATCAGGAGGCCGTTTGTCATACCATTCAACAATCCTACCATGATCTCCTTCAAAAGAACCCTTTTGGCCCCGCCGTAATCGAGGTCCCCGAGAGCAATCCCCCTCACGACGACCGTGAGGGTCTGCGTTCCCGCGTTGCCCCCCATGCCGGCAACTATGGGCATAAATACGGCCAGAAACGCAAACTGACCGATTGTGTTTTCAAAGAGACCCACAACCCAGGCCGCAAGGAGCGCGGTAAAGAGATTCACCGATAACCAGGGGAGTCTCTTCCGCGCAGTGGAAAGGGTATCGGCAAATACCCTCTCTCCTATGTCGACGTTGGCAAGTCTCAAAAAGTCTTCCGTTGCCTCCTCGTCCACCACATCCATCACGTCATCGAAAGTTATGCGGCCCAGAAGCTTTCCTTCCGAGTCCACAACGGGCATCGAGGGTGTGTCGTACTTTTTGAATATTTTCGCCACCTCTTCCTGATCCGTTTCGGGCTTGATCGCATAGGGGGCGGGCTCCATGACCCCGATTATGCGCTCCTTGGGGTCAGAGAGCAGCAACTCCACCAACCTCACTATCCCCCGCAGGTGAAACTTCTTATCAACAACATAAATAAAGTGAATCTGCTCGATCTGCTCCCGCCTCACCCGCAGGAGGTTTATTACTTCCTGTACCGTTTGAAACTCATAAACGTAGATGAACTCAAGAGACATGATACCGCCTGCGGTATCATCCTCATACTTCAAGAGTTCCGTAACCTCGGCCCTATCCTCTTCGTCTATCCCCTCGAGAACGGCCAGACGCTGAACGGGACTCAGCTCATCGAATATATCCGCCGCATCATCAGAGTCCATCTCATCGACGATGGCGGCAAGCCTGGTGGCCTCGATTCCATCGAGAATTTCGCCTTTGGCATCGACGTTGAGCTCGGCTATCACGTCAGAGGCGATCCTCGAGTCGAGAAGGCTGAAAACATACTTCTTCGACTCCTCATCGAGGACCTCTATGAAGTCAGCAATGTCCGAGGGGTGAAGCGTCGTGAGCATGACACCGACGGCATCGTCGTCCACATTCTCGACGAGGGCAAGCAGTTTTTCATACTGCTCTTTGAGAAGCATAGAGACAGCCCCTGAAGTTTACCTTTCCCTTCTTACCTTTTCTTCCCTCTTATTTTGAGGCAGTTCCTGATCAGATTGGAAACTATGTTGATATAGTTCATCTCAAAGGGGTTGAAGAAGTGTATCTTTACCGTTTGAACGTTTAACACACCGAGGAGTCTATCTCCATCCCTGATCGGACAGGACAGCATCCCCTTGTATTTTTCCTCCTCCGTAACGGCAAAATACTTATAACGATCATCAGCAGACGCATCGCTCACCACTACAGGACCGTCGCTGAGTGCGGCCGCACCCGTTATTCCCTCACCCGGTTTTAATTTGACCACCCCCACAGATTTCTGCGAAAGACCGTGCGTGGCAGTGAGGACGAGGTACTTTCTCTTGTAAAGGTAAATAGAGCAGACCTCCACCTGCATCCTGCGTGCGATGCTCTTTACGATGTCGGCAAGCACGGATGGAAGAGGTTCGGAGGAGGTAGTAAGCCTGCTTATTTCTTCGAGGGACAAGAGGTCCACCTTCCTGTCCACTTCGGCAAAAAGTGAAATCGCCCCCCCGCTCTCAAGATCGAGGACGGGGTGAGAAAACTTCGTCTCATAGGGGTTGACTCTCCTTGTCCGTTTCGCATAGTAGGTTTTCTCTTTGTACCCGCAAATGCAACCCCAGTGTATGTGGTCGTAGTCGACCTTCTCTTTTCCCATTATCTTTCCGCATTTCCTGCAGCGGACATTTGCCTCTCTCACTCAACTCCCTCCATACTCACCGTCTTTTCAACCACTTCCCCCGATTTTCCAAGAGGCCCTAATTTTTTCCCGTTCAGGACCGCCGAGACACCACCGGCATTGCCCAGTTTGAACTTGATGGTCTTCTTGGCTTTCACCTTCAACCGGTCACCGGGATAGAGGGTTACGTCTATCGGGCTTCCGCTGTCAGGGACTATGTAGAGCCAGGTTAGCTCCCTGGCTTCGAGGTTGAGATTCAATCCCTGATCGCCCTCACTTGCCTTGATTCCACCGTTATCGGCCTCAGCCTTTTCTCCCTCTTTTTTCGGTGCCTGCACGCTCTCTCCCTCCCCTCTTTCCGTTGTCTGCTCCACCATGTCAGAGGCGTTATGTGCAAACTCCGTTTCGAGCTTTGCCCGGAGGGCGAGCTTGTTTTTCTCCTTCCGTATCTGGTAGCCCAGCACCGAAACGATCAGAACAAGTATGGCCAGAGCCGTTATGATCCATGCGGGCCAACCTTTCAGACGGATTCTTCTCCTGTTTCTGCCCGGTATCGGCTTCAGGGGTTCGAGTTTGACCGGCTCCCTTGCAGAGATGTAATCGTTGTAGCTATCCAACATCTCTTTCGGGTCGACCTCGAGGAGCTGGCAGTAACTCTTTATATAGCCCTTGGAGAAAACGGGTTCCGGGAGTACGTCGAAATCACCTTCCTCGATGGCATTGATATAGGATTTGCTTATCTTGAGAAGCCGGGAAGCCTCTTCAAGGGTTATCTTCTTTTTCTCTCGAGCTTCTTTCAATGCTATCGAAGGCAAAACCTTCCCCTTTATCTTTCAATAAGTTCGATATACTCTCGTGCCATATCTTTAACATCATCCGATGTGCTGATCTGCTCGACTTTCCTGAACGATTCCAGGGCCTTTTCATAATCTTTTTTCTTCAGATACACGGTGCCGAGCTGAAAGTGCGCAGAGACGTACCCGGGATTCAGCCTGATAGCCCTGTTGAAATGCTGTATCGCCTCGTCGTAATCACCCTTCTGCGTATAGATCCTTCCGAGATTGAAATGAGCTGCGGGAAATGTTGGAGAGATCGATGAGGCCCGCAGGTACATCTCCTCGGCCTTGTCTGCCAATCCCATCTTCTCGTATTCGATGCCGAGATTGTTGTAGGCTCTCTCGGGTGTCGGGTAGAGGATGTTCTCCAGGGTCTTGTTGTAGTACTCGATAGCCTTTTCGCTCTTCCCCATCCTGCTGTAGAGAAGGCCCAGATTGTTGTACGCCTCCGAATAATCTTCATCAATTGCAACTGCTTTCAGCATGTATTTCTCTGAGAGCTCGAGATCACCTCTCCTTAGATGGACGAGTCCGATGGCGAGCTTGATTTCCGGATTGTCCGGGTCGAGCTTTTCGGCTTTATCGAGCTCAGCGAGGGCTGCCGTAATCTTTCCATCCTGCAGATACCCCACTGCGAGTCGGAGTCTTGATTCAGCCTCCCTTTTCTGCTGTTTGTTTGTGGCAGCACACGAGGCGAGGGCAGAGACAAGAAACATCAGGGTAAGGAAAGTGAGCAACTTTTTCATGAGATCTCCTTTTGTCTATTCGAGGAAGTCTCCAATGATGGGTTTCAGCTTCTCGTAAGTTTCCGGTGCAATCCTGTCCCTTGCCGTCATTATGGCATTTTTCAGTGCCTGGGAACAGGAACAGCCTCTCTCACCGGGAAGGTTCATGGCTACTTCCAGGATAATTTTTTTCGAGTTCGCAACGTTCCTTTTCAGGACTTCGACCACTTTTTCAGCTGTGACATCCTCTTCGCTCTCGTGCCAGCAGTCATAATCTGTCGCAAGGGCCATTGTTGAATAGCACAGCCCTGCCTCTCTCGCCAGCTTCGCTTCCGGGATATTCGTCATGCCGATCACGTCGACCCCGAAAGAACGATACACGAGGGACTCGGCACGCGTCGAAAACTGGGGGCCCTCGATGCATATATACGTCCCGCCGTTATGAACTCTCTCCACCACCTGGTTAGCAGCATTGTACAAAATCTGAGCCAGTTCAGCGCAAACAGGGTCTGCAAAGGCAATGTGTCCGACGATCCCATCATCGAAAAATGTGTTGATGCGAAACCTCGTATTGTCATAGAACTGATCCACGACGACGATGTCGCCCGGGGCAATCTCCTCTTTCATGCTCCCCACGGCACTTACGGAGAGAATCCTGGTAACACCGAGCTTCACCATCCCATAAACATTTGCCCTGAAGTTTATTTTTGAAGGATGTATCCTGTGGCCCCTACCGTGCCGGGGGAGGAAAATTATCTTCCCCCTCTCATGTTCACCGATTATGTATGAATCGGAAGGGGGTCCGAAGGGCGTCTCGACGCTCACCTCATCAACGATATCGACGCCGGAAATATCGTAAAGGCCACTGCCCCCGATGACGCCAAGAACCGTTTTCATTTTCTCACCTCTCGTGCCCTCTGTAATCTTATTGAAGCGGCAATCTTCTATTCAAGGGTTTTTCCCTTTCCCCTCATTTTTCCCCGCAACTGTCCGCAGGCGGCCTCAATATCGGCTCCTCTCCTCTCCCGTATTATAGTCTGGATTCCCTCGTTCACAAGGATTTCCCGGAATCTGTCCACCGACGCAAAACCGGGGGTTGCATAGGAATTCGAACCCGTCTGGTTGAACGGAAGGAGGTTTACCTTTACCCTGCACGATTTCAGAAGCGCCGCCAGCCGTGCCGCATCACGCGGTGAGTCATTCAATCCCGCAATGAGAAGATATTCGACCGTAACCTTTCTGTTTTTTTTCGGCTTGACCTGCTCGAGGAACTGTACGAGGTCCTGGAGCGGGTATCTTTTGTTCACCGCCATCAGTTTGCTTCGAAGAGCATCCGTCGTCGCATTCAGGGAAACGGCAAGGGAAACGTCGCAGGCAGACACGAGCCTTTTCAGCTCGGGTATAAGGCCGCAGGTGGAAACGGTAATTCTCTTTTGGGAAATAGAAAATGCAAATTCTGAGTTCAGGATTTCTATCGTTCTTAAAACTTCGTCGAGATTATCCAGGGGCTCTCCCATACCCATGAAGACAACGTTGGTCGAGCGCTCTCCCCGTGCGCGCAGGTACTGCTCTGCCGCACAGAACTGATTGACTATCTCCCCGGCGGTCAGGTTTCTCGAAAAACCTCCCTCCGCGGCTGCGCAGAAACGGCACCCCATCCTGCAGCCGACCTGGGTAGACAGGCATATGGTATTTCTCCTGCCCTCCGGGATCAGGACCGTCTCAACCCCATCTCCATCGGGGAGCATGAAGAGAAACTTCACCGTCCCGTCCCGGGACACCCTCACCACATCGTGATCAAAGCGGGATACGAGAAAGTGTTCCTCCAGCTCCCGGCGGAAAGGTTTGGAGAGGTCCGTCATCTCCGGGAAGCCCGTCTCGAGCTTTCCGTAGATCCACCTGTATATCTGCCGGGCCCTGAATCGCTCCTTGCCCCACGCGGAAAAGAGCTCCTCGAGTTCCCCCAGAGTTTTTCCCTTCAGGTCTACCCTGCTACCCATACGGCGGCCTCACAATAAAAAAACCCCTTCCGATAGTATACTACCAGAAAGGGCGATTTGGTTTCAGGGGACGTCTACCTATTAGATCACTTCAAGCTCGCTGAAAAAGAAGGCTATCTCCTTTTGCGCCGTTTCGGGGGAGTCGCTCCCGTGAACGATATTTTTCTCTATCTCCGAGGCAAAATCGGCCCGAATGGTCCCGGCGGCGGCCTCTGCGGGGTCGGTGGCCCCCATGATTTCCCGGTTCTTTGCTATCACTCCCTCTCCCTCGAGGACCAGGGCCACGATCGGTCCTGAGGACATGAACGTGGTGAGGCTGTTGAAAAAAGGTCTCCCTTCGTGCACCGCGTAGAAACCCTCGGCCTGTGCTTTTTCCATCTTCACCATCTTGATGGCTACTATTTTTATCCCCTCTTTTTCAAACCTGGCGATGACTTCCCCGATGAGCCCCCTCTCGACCCCATCGGGTTTCACTATGCTGAGCGTCCTCTCCAAGGGGGGATCCTTTACTGAGCGATTTTTTCCTTTGCCATATCGAAGCCGATCTTGAGGGCCATTTTGTTCAGATCTTCAGTCCCCCGGGGAACCCTCGAGAGGACGGCTTTCTCTACGGAGTCGAAACTGATCTTTTCAACGATCGCCGTTATTGCCCCTATGGCAACGATATTTGCCACAAAAGCCTTTCCCACCTTCTCCTGGGCCGCCCTGATGATGGGGAGCTTTATCACCCGGTAATTTCCCTCGGGAATCTCCGTGACAAAGTCCTCGTCGACGAGCAGGACGCCCTCTTCCTTCAGGTCCACATAGTATTTGGTACAGGCCTCCTGTGTCAGGGCAAGAAGGAGATCGATGCTCATGGCTTTTGGGAAATTTATCGTTTCGTCGCTGATGATGACCTCGGACTTGCTTGCACCTCCCCGTGCTTCGGGACCGTAGGACTGGCTCTGGACCGCATTGATTCCTCCGTATATTGCGGCCGCTTCTGCAAATATCACTCCCGCGAGGATCAACCCCTGACCGCCCGATCCTGAAAACCTGATCTCGTAGCGCGCCATCACCTCCCTCCTTTTTCTCTTGATCTGACCCTTTTAACCATCTCGTAGTAGACTTCGGAGTACTCCGGTTTTTCAATCCTGAAGAGAATTCCCGTTGGGTATTTCCCTTCAGCCTTTTCAGGAGGAAGTTTCTGATAGGCGCTCAGAGGCACGTAATGGTCTTTCATCCAGAGAAGCATGTCCGTGGGATTCTTGAACTTGTTCCTTCTCCCATAGGTGGTTGGGCATGCATTTATGATTTCAAGAACAGAAAGGCCCTTGTGATTTATGGCCTCTACCACCAGCCTGTCCAGGGCGGCTGCGTGATATGCCGTCCCACGGGCGACAAAGGTTGCACCTGACCCCTTGGACAGCTCGTTAATGTCAAAGTGAGGATCTACGTTTCCGTAGGGCATCGTCGTTGCGAAGGCTCCGGTGGGAGTTGTGGGGGAGTACTGTCCCCCCGTCATGCCGTAGATGAAATTGTTGAAGATGATCACGGTGATGTCGATATTTCTCCTGCAGGCATGAATAAAGTGGTTTCCCCCGATTGCGGTGGCATCCCCGTCCCCGGTGATGACGAGAACATTTTTTTCCGGTTTTACCATTTTTATACCCGTGGCGAATGCTATTGCTCTTCCATGGGCGGTGTGGAGGGTATTAAAGTCGACATATCCGGGGAGTCTCGAGGCACAGCCAATACCTGAAACAATGGCCGTGTCATCTTTTGATATTCCTGATTTTTCTAATCCGCGGATGATTGCTTTCAGTACGATTCCGTATGTGCACCCGGGACACCAAATGTGGGGGAATTTTTCGTTCCTCAAATAGGGACTGTAATCATAAGCCATCAGATAACCTCCTTCACCATGTCCAGAATTTGCCCGGGATTTATGGGGTCGCCATCGACCCTGAATATCCCTTCTACCCTGGTTTTGCCCTTTGAAGTCCTTTCGACCTCGAGAATGATCTGACCGAGGCTCAACTCGGGAACCACGATGCTCTTCACCCTTCCGGCAAGCGCCTCGATTTCCCTGTCGGGAAATGGCCAGATGGTCAGGGGCCTGAAGAGGCCTATTTTCATACCATTCTCTCTGGCGGTTTCCACCGCCTCCTTGGCTGACCTGCCGCAGGCGCCGTATGCAAAAATCGCCACCTCCGCATCGTCGAGCATGAACTCCTCGTATTTGATAATGTCATCCCTGTTGGCATCAATTTTCCTCATGAGCCTCTCCTCCTCCACATGGATCAGCTCACAGGCATTGACGGGGAAACCCGTCATGTCGTGATTCAGGCCGGTCACATGGTACCGGTAACCCTCGAAAAAGTTCGCCATTGGGGGGATGTCGCCCTTTGAGGAGTCGTAGGGGAAATACTCTTCCGGTGCCACATTTGGCTTTGTCCTGTCGATTATCTCCAGCTCACCCGGTTCGGGAATTTCAATCTTCTCCCGCATATGTCCCACAATTTCATCGAAGGCGATAATGACGGGATTCCGATATTTCTCTGAAAGGTTAAAGGCCCTCACCGTCTCGGTAAATATTTCCTGCACCGATGCCGGTGTGAGCGTAATTATCGGGTGGTCGCCGTGGGTTCCCCATCTGCACTGCATGATATCAGATTGCCCCGGTCCTGTCGGAACGCCCGTTGAGGGGCCACCCCTCATGACGTTTACGATCACGCAGGGAACTTCGGCAATCGCAGCAAAACCGATATTTTCCTGCTTGAGGGAAAACCCGGGGCCGCTCGTGGCGGTCAAGGACTTGGAGCCCGCAAGGGACGCGCCGATAATGGCTGCCATCGCGGCGATCTCATCCTCCATCTGCATGAAGGCTCCACCGATGAGGGGCAGTTTCACCGCCAGAACCTCGGCCACTTCGGTTGAGGGAGTTATCGGATAGCCGGCAAAAAAAGTGCAGCCCGCGTACAGGGCTCCCTCGGAGCAGGCTTCATTTCCCTGCAAAAGACGGATGGTCTTAGCCACTTTTGCCTCCCTTCACTTCCTTTTTTTCGACGAAAATTGCGAAATCGGGACACCTGAGCTCACATTGACCGCAGATGATGCATTTGTCGATATCAACAACCTTGACCTTGAACATCTCCATACCGAGAACGCTTTTCGGGCACAACCTCACGCATATATCGCATCCCTTGCAGAATTTCGGGACAATGGTGATCTTTACCTTCTCGTTTTCCTTCGGGATCATCTTTTCCTGCGTCTTGATCATCGATCGATACCCCTTGTCAGTTTATTTCCATGCCGAGCACCCTGGCCATGGAAACACCCATATCGGCCGGGCTTTCGGCAACCTCGATACCTGCATCTTTGAACGCCTTGATCTTCTCATCAGCCGTTCCCTTCCCCCCCGATATGATTGCACCCGCATGGCCCATTCTCTTCCCTTTCGGCGCGGTCCTTCCCGCGATAAAGCCGACCACGGGCTTGGTCATATTGTCTTTGATGAACTGGGCGGCCTCTTCCTCTGCGGTACCGCCTATCTCACCGATCAACACCACCGCCCGGGTTTCGGGATCGCCCTCAAAAAGCCTCAGCACATCTATGAAATCCGTCCCGTTGACAGGGTCTCCTCCAATTCCCACACAGGTGGACTGGCCCAGGGAAAGGGATGTCAGCTGGGCAACCGCTTCGTAGGTTAACGTGCCCGACCGCGACACGACGCCGACTTCTCCCGGCTCGTGTATGTACCCGGGCATGATCCCTATCTTGCACTCGCCGGGAGTAATAACTCCGGGGCAGTTGGGGCCAACGAGGCGGGTCTTTCTGCCTTCCATGAATCGCTTGACTTTCACCATGTCGAGAATGGGAATACCCTCTGTTATCGCCACAACAAGATCCATTTCGGCGTCGACGCATTCCATTATAGCATCACCCGCAAAAGCAGGTGGAACATATACCACCGATGCATTCGCCCCCGTCTCCCTCACGGCTTCGTCGATGGTGTTGAAAACGGGGACTCCCTCAACCTTCTGCCCCCGCTTTCCAGGGGTGACTCCCCCCACTATCTTGGTACCGTAGTCAAGCATCTGCTTTGTATGGAATGCGCCCGTGGCACCCGTAATTCCCTGAACAAGGACCCTGGTATCCTTATTTATGAGTATGCTCATCTGCCTTCTCCCCCTAGAAATATTTCACTGTGCCGCCGCGACCGCTTTCTCAGCAGCATCCCTCATATCTTTCGCTGAAATTATGTTGAGGCCGGATTTTTCGAGTATTTCCCTTCCCTTTTCGACATTTGTTCCTTCGAGCCTGACAACGAGGGGAACACTCAACTTTACCTCTTTCGCTGCCTGAACGACTCCCTCGGCGAGCACGTCACATCTCATTATACCGCCAAAGATGTTTACGAGGATTGCTTTCACTTTTGGATCGGCGAGAATCAGCCTGAAGGCGTTTTTCACCTGGTCCGTCGATGCACCACCACCCACATCGAGAAAGTTGGCAGGTTCGCTGCCGTGGAGTTTGATCATATCCATCGTGGCCATGGCAAGCCCCGCCCCGTTGACCATACACCCGATGTTTCCGTCGAGGCTGATGTAGCTCAGGTCAAATTTCGAGGCCTCGTATTCCATCTTGTCTTCCTCGTCTACGTCCCGCATCTCGAGAATATCGGGGTGACGGAAAAGCCCGTTCCCATCGAAGTTCATCTTCGCATCGAGAGCGATGACGTCGTCATCGGCTGTGATTACCAGCGGATTTATCTCGGCAAGGGAGCAGTCCGTGTCGGCAAATGCCTGATAGAGGCTGAGTATGAACCTGACAGCCTTGCTTACCTGGGCCGGCTCCATGCCGAGTCCGAAAACGAGCTTTCTCGCCTGGTATGGCAGCATACCAACGCCCGGATCTACATACTCTTTCAATATTTTCTCCGGAGACCGCGCCGCAACCTCCTCTATTTCCATGCCGCCTTCCGAGGAGGCCATCACGACGACTTTAGACTCCGCCCTGTCCACCACCAGGCCAACGTAGAGCTCCCTCTTGATGTCGGTTGCTTTTTCCACCATCACCTTCCTGACAAGTTTCCCTTCGGGACCCGTCTGATGGGTGATGAGCGTCATCCCCAGAATCTTCCCCGCGTGTTCCCTCACCTCCTCCATCGTCTTTGCCATTTTGACGCCGCCACCCTTGCCTCTCCCCCCGGCGTGAATCTGCGCCTTTATGACAACGGGAAGCCCTATCTCCTTTGCAATGGATTCGGCCTCCTCTACCGTGAATGCAACTTTGCCGGGAGGAATGGCAACGCGATATTTTGCCAAGACCTGCTTTGCCTGGTACTCATGGATATTCATCTTCTCTCCCCTTCCTGCGTTCTTTAAAAAAGATACCCTCCACCCCCGGTATCCCTTTCCGTTTACGGATTATATCTTTCTCAAAAATGCGAGCTTCTTCAGTTCCTGGATCCCGCCGGTCACGTTCAGGTTTTTGGGGCAACACTCGTTGCAGTTGAAGATCGTGTGGCACCGCCACAGCCCGTTGTGATCGTCAACCAGGTCGATCCGCTCGGCCGCCCCCTCGTCCCGGGAGTCGAAGACGAACCGGAACGCTTTCAAAAGCGCTGCCGGCCCCAGGTACTCCTTGTTGTACCAGAATGAGGGACACGATCCGGTACAGCTTGCACAGAGTATGCAGTTGACACCGTCATCTATGATGGCCCTGTCTTTGGGAGACTGCAAATACTCCTTGTCCGTCGGGGGTGTATCCGACACAAAGAACGGGTTGATGGCCTTCAGTCGATCTATGAAGAGGTCCATGTCCACTATCAGGTCCTTCAAAACCGGGAAACCATTGAGGGGCCCGACGGTTATGGTCTTGCCCTTCAGCTCTGCGATCTGGGTGTTGCAGGAGAGCCCGTTTACGCCATTCATGACAACTGCACAGGAGCCGCATATTTCATGCCGGCAGGACCTCCTGAACGAGAGGGTCCCGTCAACATACCACTTGATATGATGCAAAGCGTCAAGGACTGTCCATCCTTCTTCGCAATCGATTTCGTAGGTCTGAAAT
Source organism: Deltaproteobacteria bacterium (assembly GCA_011773515.1). Lineage (NCBI taxonomy): Bacteria > Pseudomonadati > Myxococcota > Myxococcia > Deltaproteobacteria bacterium. The sequence continues at coordinate 76,533 of WVXK01000016.1, read as the reverse complement.
CTTGGAGAGGAATCCTGCTCCGGGTTATATCGGTAAACTTTGAAGGTATACCTCATCTCGTTTCCTCCTCAATATTTCCTTTCTTCAGGCGGATAGTTCGTTATGACGACGGGTTTGTAATCCAGCCGCACACCGTCATCCGTCCTGTAAGCGAGGGTGTGCTTCATCCAATTCTCGTCATCGCGTCTTGGAAAGTCGGTCCGGAAATGCGCTCCCCTCGACTCCGTCCTCGCAAGCGCCCCCACCACTATGACCTCTGAAAATTCGAGAAGATGGGAGACCTCTATCGTCTCTATCAGCTCCGTATTGTAGTAGAGGCTCTTGTCATCGACGGCCACATCTTCGAATTGATGCTGCAGATCTTTCACGGTGGAAAGAAGGGTCTCGAGCCCCCTCTGATCCCGAAAGAGACCGCAGTGAGCCTGCATCTGCTCCTGGAGGTGCTTTATGATTTCAGCCGCCCTCACTTTCCCCGTTCCCCTGATCAGCCTTTCTATCTCTTCCTTTACCGGCTTTTCGGGCTCATCGGAAAGAGTCCGGTAATCGAGGCCATTTCTCAAATCTCCTATTATCGCTTTTCCCGCCCTCCTGCCGTGTACGACGGCGTCAAGGAGCGAGTTAGTTCCGAGCCTGTTTGCACCGTGAACCGACATGCATGCGCACTCTCCCGCTGCATATAACCCTTCCACCACACTATTTGCCGCGTCATAAATAACACGGCCATGGATGTCGACGGGGATACCACCCATGGAGTAGTGGGCGGTTGGCTGAATCGGTATGGGCTGCGAAAGAGGATCGACGCCTGCAAACTTCCTGGTCAATTCCGTTATCTGGGGAAGCCTCTCCATGAGCCTCTCTTTGCCGAGGTGGCGGAGATCGAGATAGACGTAATCCTTCCCCTCTATCCCCCTGCCCTCGTTTATCTCCGTCTGCATGGACCGTGCAGTGAGGTCCCGCGGTGCTATCTCCATGAATTTCGGCGCATACTTCTCCATGAAACGCTTGCCCTCGCTGTTCAGAAGATACCCGCCTTCGCCTCTTGCGCCCTCGGTCAGGAGTATGCCCGACTTGTAGAGCCCCGTCGGATGAAACTGCACACATTCGAGGTCCTCGATCGGCAACCCTTCCCGGTACACGAGGGCAAGCCCGTCACCGGTATTTGCATGGGCGTTGGAGGTTATCTGGTATGCCCTGCCATATCCACCCGTCGCGAAAAGAATGGCCTTTGCCCGGAATGTGTGAAGCTCACCATCCTTGAGATTTATCGCCACAACTCCGGAACACTGATTGTCCTGTGCGATCAGCCGGGAAACGTAGAACTCGTTGTAAAAGAGCACTTTCTTTTCCAGACATTTTTCCCACAGCGTATGCAGAATGAAATGCCCCGTCGAGTCGGCCCCGTAACACGCTCTCGGCCTCGAGTGCCCGCCGAAAGGACGCTGGGCGATCTTCCCGTTGGGAAGCCTGCTGAAAGGACACCCCATATGTTCGAGTTCGTAAATGACTTCGGGAGCTTCCTGGCACATGAGCTCCTGTGCATCCTGATCACCGAGCCAGTCACTCCCCTTCACCGTGTCATATGTGTGCAAATCGATCGTATCGTCGCTCTCGTTTGCAATTGCCGCTGCTATCCCTCCCTGGGCAGCCCCTGAATGGGAGCGGGTGGGATACACTTTGCTGAGCACGGCGACATCTGCTTTTCCTGCAAGCTCAAGGGCAGCCCGAAGCCCGGCGAGCCCCGCACCAATTATAATAACCTCATGCTTGTGAATCATTGCTAATCACCTTCCTCCATTGAATTTTTAAGCTTTGACCTGGAAAGGAATGACGGTGAGCGCACCGAGTATCAGGAAAACTACCCCTAAGAATACCACCACAGAATAAAGGGTCCCCTTTTGCCAGGGAACCTTCACGTAGTCCCTGATGATCATGAGAAGACCGTTCATGCCGTGGAATATGGCCAGTACCAGGAAAAGGAGGTTGAAAGTTTTCCAGAACGGTGAAGCGAGACGTGTCGCTATGTCCAGATATTCAATGCCGTCCGCCGTCTTCGGCCCGAGGTGTTCGATCCCCCAGTGAGTAAGGAGAAGAACGATAAGCGCCATCCCGGACAGGCGCTGGTAGAACCACCCCAGGGCCCCACCGGATTTCAAAGATCCTTTATATCTCTGCATGGCATCCTCCCATCAGTGAGCTAGGTGGGATAGAATGTTGAACCCACCGTAGAGAAGGAACAGTATCCCGACAACGACCGAACCCCAGAATACCTGCTTTTGCTGCCTGATCCCCACTCCAAGGTCGAAGAGCAGAATCCTGAACCCGTTGAATGAGTGAAAGAGAACCGTTCCCAGAAGCCCTATTTCGAGAAGTTTGAAAAACGGTGTCTGAACCTTGGCCATAATGGCGTCGAACGCCTCCGGCCCCTGCCCGATATGGTGAATCACCCAGATGTGGATAACCAGATACAGGGTGAGCGCCACACCGGAGAGCCGATGCAGAATCCAGGCCACTGAACCTGTATGCCACCTGTAGCCCATAAGCCTACCTCCTGAGTTTTATTGGGGAAATTTTACATTTCCTTTGCGTATTTTTTGACACCTTCGACAAAGAGATCATTTCCATGTATATCGTTGACCACGATGGCGGGGAAATCCTCGACAACGAGCCTCCTTATGGCTTCCGGGCCGAGGTCTTCATAGGCAACGACTTCAGCCTTTTTGACCTGCCTTGCCAGGAGGGCAGCAGCACCGCCTATGGCGGCAAAATATACCGCTTTGTTCTTGACCATCGAGTCGATAACTTGGTGAGACCTGGGCCCCTTGCCGATCATACCTTTCAGCCCTGCATCCATGAGCCTGGGGGCATAGGGGTCCATCCGGTAACTGGTCGTGGGACCCACTGACCCTATCGGCTTTCCCGGGGGGGTGGGGCTTGGACCGGCATAGTAGATTATCTGTCCGGTGAGATCTACCGGCAGCGGCTCTTGCCTTTCAAGGGCCTCTGCCATTCTCTTGTGGGCCGCATCCCGCGCGGTGTAGAGGACTCCACTGATCAGGACCCTGTCCCCCACCTTGAGCTCGGACAGCACATCTTCGTCAACCGGAGTCGTAATCTTTATTTCGCTCACTTTTCCCGCACCTCACTCTGTTAAATTTCGACCTCTTTATGCCTGCTGACATGACAGTCGATGTTTATTGCCAGGGGAAGACTTGCAATATGGCTCGGATGTGATTCGATTGAGACGGAAAAAGCGGTTATCCGGCCGCCAAGGCCCTGGGGTCCAATGCCGGTGTTGTTTATCTTTTCCAGGAGTTCCCTTTCCACCGCTGCCATCTCCGGCTCAGCGCTGAACTCCCCGATCTTCCTGAGCAGCGCCTTCTTGGCCAGCATGGCCGCTTTTTCAAAGGTCCCTCCAATGCCGACCCCCACTTTGATGGGAGGGCAGGGGTTTCCACCGGAATTTCGAACCCTCTCGATCACCGCTTTTTTTATCCCTTCGAGCCCCTGCGCCGGCGTGAGCATCATCACAGAGGACATGTTCTCGCACCCTCCCCCCTTCGCAAGGAAGGTTATACGCACCCTGTCGCCGGGAACGATGTTGTAATGAATCACGGGTGGAGTGTTATCGCCGGTATTCACCCTCTCCGTTGCCGGCTTTGCAACGATAGACTTCCTGAGAAAGCCTTCTTCATATCCCTTTCGCACCCCCTCGGTAAGGGCTTCGGATATGTCCCCGCCTACAAACCTGACATCCTGTCCCACATCGACGAAAAGAACGGCAAACCCGCAGTCCTGGCATACCGGCATTCCTTCCTCTCTTGCTATCTCAGCGTTCTCAATCAGCCGCTGCAGGATATCCTTTGCCGCAGGGGACTCCTCCATTACAATGGCATCTTTGTAGGCCTTGATAACGTCCTCACCCAGGCTGGTGGTCGCATCGATACACATCTTCGACACCACAGGAATCATGTCCTTGACATTTATCTCCCTCATCTTGGGTTTATCCTTCCTTCTTTATTTTTATTAAAATCCCATGCTGTCGACGATGTCACAGAGCTCTTTTACCGCACCTGCAGAATTCATCAGGGCAGCCTTCTCCGTATCGGACAGCGTAAACTCTATGATCTGTTCAATCCCATTCGAGCCGAGTTTCACGGGGACACCGACGAAGAGGTTGTCGATCCCGTATTCGCCCTGACAGAGAACGGCACAGGGAAGGATCTTTTTCTTGTTGAATACGATCGATTCCACCATCTCAACTGTGGCCGCTGCGGGAGCGTAGTAAGCCGAGCCGGTCTTGAGAAGGGATACTATCTCTCCGCCCCCCTTTCTCGTCCTCTCCACGATCGCTTCGAGCCTGTCGCTGCCGATGAGGTCCTCCACCGGAATGCCTGCGACGGTGGTATATTTGGTAGAGGGAACCATCGTGTCGCCGTGCCCGCCCAGAACGAAGGCGTTGATGTTTTCCACGGACACGTCAAGCTCCATAGAGATGAAAGCCCTGAACCTGGCCGAGTCGAGAATGCCCGCCATACCCATAACCCTTTTCTTGTCGAATCCGGAAGTCTTGTAGGCAACATAGGTCATTGCATCCAGAGGATTTGCCACGACGATAATTATCGCATCGGGAGATGTGGCAACAGATTTCTCGGTAACCTCCTTGACTATTCCCGAGTTGATTTTCAAAAGGTCGTCCCGGCTCATGCCCGGCTTTCTCGGGACCCCTGAAGTGATGACGATGATATCGGATCCTGCCGTTTCCTCGTAACCGTTCGTGCCGATCACCTTGGAGTCGTAGCCGAAAACCGGGCCCGTCTGCATGAGATCGAGGCCTTTTCCCTGAGGCATCCCCTCTACGATATCGACGAGAACGATGTCTGCAAAATCTTTCAATGCAAGGTCTTGCGCAGTCGTAGCCCCCACGTGTCCCGCACCGATAACGGTGATTTTGCTGCGAGCCATTTCACCCCTCCTTTTCATAAAAGAGTTAAACTGCTAGGGAAACGATCAATCCATATTTGCAATAATGGCCTGCCCGAACGCAGAACACTTTACCTCGTTCACATCCTTGACGCCTTCCGCCCTCATCAGGCGGGCAAAATCATAGGTGACCGTTTTAGATCCGATGGCTCCTTCAATCCCCCTGATGATGAGGTCAGCCACCTCGTTCCACCCCATATGCTGGAACATCATGACTCCAGACAGGAGCACAGATGAGGGGTTGACCACGTCCTTCCCCGCATACTTGGGCGCGGTGCCGTGGGTTGCCTCGAAAATGGCATGTCCGGACTGATAGTTGATGTTCCCTCCCGGGGCGATCCCGATTCCCCCCACCTGGGCTGCAAGGGCGTCGGAGATGTAATCGCCGTTCAAGTTCATCGTTGCGATGACGTCGAACTCCTTGGGGCGGGTGAGCACCTGCTGGAGTGTAATATCGGCAATGTTGTCCTTGATGAGAACCTTGTCTTTCCACTTTCCGCCGCCGTGGGTATCCCACAGCTTCAGAGTTTCCTCGACCTCACTGAGAATGGCCTTCTGCTTGTCCTCATCAAGCTGGTCGAACCATGCCTCGACCATCCTGGCATTGTCCACGTTGGAGATATCCGGGTTGCTCTCCTTGTTCTCCAGGACCCAGGCTTCCCGCTGGGCAACCACGTGAGGCCTCAGTTCCGGCTCGTTTGCAAGCTCATACCCCCAGTCCCGGAAAGCCCCCTCGGTAAATTTCATAATGTTCCCTTTATGAACCAGGGTGACGGATTTTCTCCCGTGTTTGATGGCGTAATGCACGGCGTCTCTAATCAGCCTCTTCGAGCCCTCGATTGAAACGGGTTTGATCCCGATGGAGGACGTCTCGGGGAATCGTATGTTCTTGACTCCCATTTCCTTGATGAGGAAATCGATTATCTTTTCAGCTTCGGCGGTCTGCGCCATCCATTCGATTCCCGCGTAGATATCTTCCGTGTTCTCCCGGAAAATTACCATGTCGACGAGTTCCGGCTGCCGAACCGGGCTTGGAACGCCCTTGAAATACTTAACGGGCCTAAGGCAGACGTAGAGGTCCAGAATCTGGCGGAGAGCAACGTTCAACGACCTGATTCCACCGCCAACAGGGGTGGTAAGCGGCCCCTTGATGCCAACCATGTACTCCCTGAAAGCCTCGACGGTATCCTCAGGCAGCCAGTCGCCAAACTTGTTGAATGCCTTTTCCCCCGCAAAAACCTCAAACCACTGAATTTTTTTCTTTCCTCCAAATGCCTTTTCCACGGCGGCGTCAAATACCTTCACCGATGCATTCCATATGTCAACGCCCGTCCCGTCCCCTTCTATGAATGGCAGTATCGGGTTGTCAGGCACCTGCAGATTCCCCTCTGCATCAACGGTGATCTGCTGTCCTTCTTTCGGTGGAACAAGATCTTTAAACTTCGGCATAATTCCCCTCCCAAATTTTTTTCATCAAAAATCGTTTGCCGTTTTCGGAGATTTGGCAAGCCTCAAAACAATGCATACAGTATACAAA
>WVXK01000016.1:69196-69951 GCA_011773515.1 Deltaproteobacteria bacterium | reverse complement strand
TCCCTCCGAATACCCCGAAGAGCGGGCAATCACTTTCTCCCCGATCAGCCATCGAGTTTGATGTGCAGCTCCCTGAGCTGCCTGTTGTCTACCCGTGATGGGGCTTCACTCATCAGGCAAACCGCTTTCTGGGTCTTCGGGAAGGGAATGACATCCCGTATAGAGTTTGTCCCCGTCATGATCATGACCAGCCTGTCGAGCCCGAGAGCTATCCCGCCGTGGGGCGGGGCACCGTAGCTCAAGGCATCGAGGAGAAAGCCGAATTTTACCCTCGCTTCCTCGCCGGTTATGTTGAGCAGCTCGAACATCTTCTGCTGAAGCTCTGCCTGGTGAATCCTGATGCTTCCTCCTCCGATCTCGGAGCCATTCAGAACGAGATCATACGCCATCGCCCTGACTTTCAAGGGGTTTGTGTCGACAAGCCCAATGTCTTCATGCACGGGAGAAGTAAAGGGGTGATGCATGGCCACATATCTCTTTTCCTCTTCGTCGTATTCAACCAGCGGAAAATCGGTAACCCACAGAAATTCGTACTTATCTCCCCGGGTCAGGCCCAGTTTTTCCCCGAGATGAACCCTCAACCTCCCCAGGGAGTCACACACCACATCCCACGCGTCAGCTACGAGTAATACCATATCACCCGGATCAGAACCGGACTTCTCGAGGATCAGATCAAGTTGGCGATTCTCGAAAAACTTGCCGATGGGGGATTCCAGCCCCTTCGCCGTTACCCTGAAATAGGCAAGGCCCTTGGC
>WVXK01000016.1:65656-69176 GCA_011773515.1 Deltaproteobacteria bacterium | reverse complement strand
GCCACGATACCCCTCACGTAACCACCCTTTTCAAGGGCCTCGTTAAAAACGTTGAATGTGGAGCCCCCTGCCTCGGAGGAAAAATCTACGATCTCCATTTCAAATCGTGTGTCCGGCTTGTCCGTACCGAACCGGTCCATGGCCATCCGGTACGGCAACCGCGCGAAAGGCCTTTGAACAGGGAAGCCGAGCACATCCTGAAAAACCCTCTCCATGAGTCCCTCCATGGACAGGAACACATCCTCCGTGTCGACGAACGACATCTCCACGTCTATCTGGGTAAACTCCGGCTGCCTGTCTGCCCGTAAATCCTCGTCCCTGAAACACTTAACGACTTGAAAGTACTTGTCAAAGCCCGAGATCATGAGGATCTGCTTGAACAGCTGAGGAGATTGGGGGAGAGCGTAAAAACACCCCGGGTTTACCCTGCTCGGGACCAGATAGTCCCTGGCGCCCTCCGGGGTGCTCTTCGTAAGGAACGGGGTTTCAACCTCGATAAAGTCATGTTCGTAAAAATAACTTCTCACCGATCTGACAATCCGGTGTCTCTCGAAGAGAATCTCCTGCATTTCCGGCCTTCTCAAATCGAAGTACCGGTATTTCAGCCTGACATTCTCCGCCACATCCGCGTCTTCTTCGAGAGAAAAAGGTGCCGGAAGAGACTCGTTGAGAATATGCAGACTGTCGGCGAGGATCTCTATCTCTCCCGTCTGCAAACTCGGGTTAACGGTGCCCTCGGGCCTCGGTGAAACCGTACCCGATACCGAGAGTACGTACTCACCTCTTATCCCGTCCGCCTTCTCGTGAGCCCCGGAGTCAATCTGGGGGTTGAAAACTACCTGAACCAGGCCGGACCTGTCCCTCAAATCTATGAATATGAGCCCACCGTGGTCCCTCCTTCTCCTGACCCACCCGCACAGGGTGACCTTCTTTCCCCTGTCACCTCCGGAGAGAAGACCGCAATAATGGGTTCTCTTCATCTGGCTCCCGAACGGTTCCACTTTCCTGCCTCCTTGTTTCTATTTGACCTGTTCCACCACAGCCCTGACAATATCTTCCCGGGAAACATTCTTTTCATCGCCCGTCGCCATATTCTTCATCCGCACCAACCCCTTTTTCATCTCTGCCTCCCCGATGATGATCACGAAACCGGCATTGATCCTGTTCGCTTTTCTCATCTGGCTCTTGAGCGATTTTCCCTCGTAATCCATCTCGCAGAATAGACCCCTCTCTTCGAGGTTCCTCTTGAGGACGAAGGCCTCGTCCCGGAACTCTTTCGTCTGCTGGGCGATAAACAGCGTTGGTGTCCCATACAGAGACTCTTGCTCATCGCCGGAACCAAGAAGCATGATCAACCTCTCCATTCCCATTGCAAACCCGACTCCCGGAACCCGGTCCTTTGATCCGATCATCTCGGCGAGGCCATCGAAGCGGCCACCTGCGGCGACGGCGTTTTGCGATCCAAGGGCCCCGGAGAGGAACTCGAACGTGGTTTTCTCGTAATAGTCGAGACCACGAACCATTCTGCTGTTAACCACGCATGATACGGAGTGGACAGCAAGAATTCTCATAACTTCATTGAAGTGATCCCTGCAGCCCCGACACAGGCAGTCGAGCGCCGCAGGTGCCCCCTTTGTTACCTCGATGCACTTTGCCGACTTGCAATCGAGGACGCGGAGGGGGTTTCTCTCGTACCTCCGATTGCAGTCATCGCAGAGATCTGCGAGAACCTCTCTTGTGAATTTGAGCAACTTCCTGTTGTACCCCGGGCGGCAATCGGAGCATCCGAGCGAATTTACCTCGAGGGATAGATTTCGTAAACCCAAACCCTTGAAAAGGTCATGAAGCGTGATGAGCACTTCGGCATCGACGTACGGGGCCTCCGATCCGAGAACCTCGGCACCGGCCTGATGAAACTGTCTCAGCCTGCCCTTCTGTGGTCTTTCGTGTCGAAACATCGGCCCCAGGTAAAAAAGCCTGGCGGGTGTTTCCTTGAGTAGTCCTCTGTTTTCCAGATATGCGCGGACCACCGGGGCCGTCCCTTCGGGCCTCATGGTAAGGAGGTCTCCGCTCTTGTCGGCAAAGGTGTACATCTCCTTCTCGACGATATCGGTGGTCTCGCCTATGCTCCTTACGAAGAGTTCAGATTTCTCGAGAACAGGCGTCCGTATTTCGAGATATCCCCGCGATAGAAAGTGATTTCGTATTCTTTTCTCCACCCGAAGCCATAGAAAGGTTTCCGGGGGCAGAAGGTCCTTCATGCCCCGTACGGTATTGATAGACAACTCCCCTCTCCTTTGCTTGATTGATCAGGATTCAGCAATATTGACCACGTTTCTTGTGGTTTCCTTACCCCTGTACATAGCCTTGTCCGCCATCTGGAGAAGCTGGTCTTTGTCTCGAGCGTGGGTTGGATATGTCGCTATTCCCACGGAAACAGTGAGGTGCAGATCGAAGCCCTCTTCCCGCATGAAGAGATGTCTCTCGACAGCCGTCCTCATTCTCTCCGCGGCAAGAAGAGCCTGATCGGGGTTGGTCTCGCCGAGGATGACCACAAATTCATCCCCTCCGTATCTCACGATAGTGTCCGTTTCACGAACGCAGGCGTTCAAGATAGTGCCGACCTCGCAGAGAACTCTCGACCCCACCAGATGGCCGTAACTGTCATTTACTCGTTTGAAATAGTCGATATCGAGAAAGAGAAGCGAAATTGCCATTCCATACCGGTCAGACCGTTTCAGCTCCCTGTCGAGGACAACTTTCAAGTAGCGGGCATTGTAGAGTTTCGTCAGATCATCTATGTATATCAGGCTCTGAACCTTTATTCCCTTTTCCGCATTGAAAAGGGCGTACCTGGCCTGTCGCAACATGAACTGGAGAATTTCTCCGCCAAGCACCTCAGGGTATGGGCGTGCCTTCAGGAACAATATCCCGTATACGGTGGTCATCCCCTCTATGTCGAATTTAACCAGAAAAACCGAATGTGCTTTCCCCTCAAGCCCCGAAACCATCCTTTCACCGAAAATCTCCTTGCCATTGACGATATTGGGGTCATTTTTGCACCTGTCCATCAACTGCTCACCGTAAGCGCCTAAAATATTTGAAATTAGGGTCATATCCCTGAAACCCGACGCGGACAGAAGCTTAAAGCCCGATCCCCTCCCCTCCTGGAGAGAGACCAGGAGACCCGAATCGGCCATGAGAAGCTCCTTGAGAAAATCAACGATAATCTGGCAGAGGGTATCATAATCCTGGGTCGTAATCACGGGGAAGCAGTAATTGAAAATTTCCTCCATGGTCCACTTCCTCAGGATTCCGTAGCCGGAAAAAACATACCGCTCGACGATCGACTGAAATTGAGCCGAAAACTCACTCTCTTTCACCATCTCTGAAATGTTCAGTTGCTCATATAGTGCCCTGTCAAAATCCTCCGCTTCAGGGACGAGAACAATAATGGGTGTCATGGGGGCTACCGATTGAACCTTTGAAATCCCGTCAGGTGTGGGAAAGCCATTTTTAA